>NZ_JACVZO010000001.1:0-232907 GCF_017151845.1 Staphylococcus sp. EG-SA-17 | reverse complement strand
TACAAGAATTATTTAATATCATCTTAGAATCTCACAAAATATCAACTTTGTTTAATTACTCAAAACGATAAGTCGTTTAGAGTTTTTAAAATAAATTTTTGCGAAATAAAGGAGACATGTTAAATGAAAAAAGTAATGGGGATATTATTAGCAAGTACACTTATCTTAGGTGCTTGTGGACATCATCAAGATAGTGCAAAAAAAGAGAGCACTAGTCACAAAAAGAAAGAAAATGACAATGAAGAATTAAATGAAGAACTTAAAGAATTTAAAAGCAAAAAAAATATGGATATAAAAATTAAAGGCGATACTATTGTTAGTGACAAATTTGAAGCTAAAATAAAAGAACCGTTTATCATCAATGAAAAAGATGAGAAAAAGAAATATATCGCTTTTAAAATGGAAATTACTGCTAAAAAAGACGATAAAGATTTAAATCCATCTTCTATTTCTCATGACTATATTAATATCACTCAAGATGATAAAAATACAGTAAATAAATTAAGAGATGGTTATCTTTTAAGTGATAAAAAATATAAAGATTGGACAGAACATAACCAAGATCAAATTAAAAAAGACAAAACTGCACAAGCCATGTTTATCTATGAATTAAGAGGTGATGGAAATATTAATTTAAATGTCCATAAATACTCAGAAGATAAAACAGTTGATTCTAAATCATTCAAATTTAGTAAACTTAAAACCGAAGATTTTTCTCATAGAGCGGAAACAAGAGAAGAAGTAGAAAAGAAAGAAAAAGAATTTGAAGAAGAGTACAAAAAAGAACAAGAACGAGAGAAAGAAAAAGAAAAGCATAAAGATGACGACCACAGTGGTTTAGATGAAGTATAAATTTATGAATGCTCGCATTCAACGTTATAATCTTTACTGTTATTATTGTCATTATAGATTAGCTTACTTACACTCATAATGACATACTAATTTAATTGTTAAATATAATAAAAAAGAGTAGCTCGCCTACTCTTTTTTGTTGTTTTGAATGAAGAATTATCTTATATAAAGAATTTTTTTTATGAACAATATTAAAACTCAAAGCTCAACTTTTTTGACACTTATTTGACACATATTCTTTCAACCCTTAACGCAAAATCTTATATGTACACAACTATTAATTTTTCATTCATGAAAATTTGAACCTAAGCAGATACTATCATATCAAAGTACACAGCTAATTTAACCTTCCTCACAAGAAAAGATAAAAAACATAAAAAAGAGCAAGGTCAACGTGTCAGAAAATTATTTTCTTGACACATATTTGACACTTGCTAGATTAAAACCCCATTAAATCAAGGTTTCCAAGCATATTTTTATGGAGACGGCGGGATTTGAACCCGCGTCCAGAGGTCCTGATACACATCTTTCTACGTGTGTAGTTTATCGAAAGGTTTCGCATCATGAAAAGTGATAAACAACCAACATGATGCTAGATTGATTAAGTTTCTTCTAAACAGACTTCAAACGGCAGTGTTTAGCATATCCTATTAAGGTTGAATCGCGTTAACAGCACATAGGAAATGCTGTTAGGCGATGCAGAGTGCGATTAGGCAGCTACTGCGAAATTATTGTTTGATTTGCCAGTTATTATAAACTGTGTGTGTTGATGACGAAGACAACCCTCCGACACGCTTAATGAGCTCGGGGGACCCCTGTCGAATCCATGAACGTCCCCGAAATAATAAATCAAACAAATCATACTTTTGTAATTTACAAAAGCACATATAACTATATCAAATATAGCCCGATTAAGCAACTAAATCGCTTAATAACGGGCTTTCATATCGCGCGCAACATCTCGTTTGACTGCTTTTTCTTTCAAAGCTTGACGTTTATCATATTTTTTCTTACCTCGTGCAACACCAAGTAATACTTTACAATGTCCATGCTTCAAATAAAGCTTTAACGGCACAATCGAATAACCAATCTCACGTGTTTGATCACCCAATTTAATGATTTCACGCTTGTGCAATAATAATTTTCGAGAACGAAGAGGATCGTGATTAAAACGATTCCCTTCTTCGTATGGTGCTATATGCATATTATTCAAATACATTTCACCGTTTTTAACTTGCGCATAACTATCTTTAAGGTTAGCACTACCTCGGCGAATTGATTTTATTTCTGTGCCTTGCAATACAATTCCCGCTTCAATCGTGTCTTCAATATTATAATCATGTCTAGCTTTACGATTTTCCGCTAATGTACCTGGTGATTTCTTCTTAGCCATTCATACTCACCTCATTGCTGCTTATTTTTTCTTACGACGTGCTTTCTTTTTCACACTTTTATCTTTATAAAATGGCTTATGTTTACTGTTTCCTGATTTGTCATTTTTACGTTCATTTTTACCTTTACGTTGCTTACCTTTTTTCTTATGACCTTTATCATCAGATTTCGATTTATCTAATGATTTACCACGCGTTTTAGCTTGAATTGTCTTACCTCGCGCTGGGCGCTGTGATCGATCATTTTTCGGTAAAGGCATACCTACAATTTGAAAATCAATTAATCGTTCATCTACATCAACATGCGTCACTTTAACCTTAATTGTGTCACCAATTCTAAATACTTTAGCTTGACGCTCACCAATTAATGCCATTTGACGCTCTTCAAAACGGTAATAATCATCAGTCATATTCGCAATATGAACCATACCTTCTATCGTATTTGGCAATTCAATGAACATACCGAAGTTAGCTACTGAGCTGACAATACCTTCAAATTCATCACCAATATGTTGAATCATATATTCTGCTTTTTTCAATTCATCAGTATCACGTTCTGCCTCAATAGCACGACGTTCACGTTTAGAAGTATGTTCAGCTAACTCAGGCAATTTGTCTTCCCAACGCTTCACTTCTTTGTTATCCATTGATTTCTCAATTAAATACTTACGGATTAAACGATGAACTGTTAAATCAGGATAACGTCTAATTGGTGATGTAAAATGCGTATAATATTCAGCTGATAAGCCAAAATGTCCCAAGTTCACATCATCATAATGCGCTTGTTGCATTGAACGTAACATCATTGTTGAAATGACCATTTGTTCAGGTCGACCTTCTACTTCTTCTTGAACCTTTTGAAGTGTTGTTGGATGAATATCTTCGCCAGTACCCTTAATCATGATGCCAAAGTTTGTAATAAAATCAAAGAATTGTCTTAAGCGATCTGATTTAGGTTGCTCATGCACTCGGTAAATAAAAGGTACATCTAACTTACTAAAATGTTCAGCAACTGTTTCATTTGCAATTAACATAAATGATTCAATTAGACGTTCACCCTCGCCACGTTGTCTTAATTGAACATCTGTAGGTATACCATCTTCGTTAACTAATACTTTTGCTTCACTAATATCAAAATCGATTTCACCACGTCGTTTTCTCATTTGAATCAAACGATTAGATAAATCTTGTGCTAAATCTAGCATAGGCGTAATTTCATTATACTGCTCTCGAATCGCAGGATCCTTTTCAGTAATAATCTGATTTACCGCATCATACGTCATTCGATAATCAGAATGTATAACACTATCAAAAATTTCATGTTTAACAACGCGACCACTAGCATCAATTTCCATGCGACAGCTTAACGTTAAACGATCAACGTGAGGATTTAATGAACAAATACCATTGCTTAATCGATGTGGAATCATCGGGATCACACGGTCAACAAGATATACACTTGTCGCTCTATCATAAGCTTCTTTATCTAAAGCTGAATCTTCAGTTACATAATAACTGACATCAGCAATACTTACAGTTAATTGCGTATTACCGTTCGCTAACTTTTTAACACTAATTGCGTCATCTAAGTCTTTAGCATCAGCACCATCAATTGTGATTGTCAATTCATCACGTAAATCATGACGGCCTTTAATTTCAGTATTCTCAATATGATCAGGTACTGCTTCAGCTTCTTGTAACACTTCATCAGGAAATTCAATTTCTATGCCATGTTGATAGATAATAGATAAAATATCTACGCCAGGATCATTTTTATGTCCTAAAATAGCAGAAATATGTCCTTCTGGATTATCTGAACCATCAGCATATTTAGTAATTTGAACAAGTACCTTATGCCCATCTACTGCACCTAAACTTTGTCCTTTAGGAATGAAAATATCTTGCATAATACGTTTATCATCTGGAATAACAAATCCGAAATGTCTAGCTTCACTATACGTACCAACAACTTGAGTTACTGAATGCTTCTCAATCGACTTAACTTCCCCTTCAATTTTACCTTTATGTTCACCTTTAGATTGATGTATTTCTACAATTACAGTATCTCCATCTAAGGCACGATTAATTTTTGTTGGGGGAATAAATATATCTTCCATATCCTCATCTTCAGGTCTTAAGAATGCAAAGCCTTTTTTATTTTGACTTAACGTTCCCTTTATCAATTTTGAATGACCTTTTGAACTATGCTTTTTTTGATATCTGTCTGTTTTTGTACGTTCAATTAATCCTGATTGTTCTAATTCTACGAGCACCTTAATTAAATCTCTAAATGAGTCGGCACTACTTAAACCTAATGCATCTTGAAAATCTGACACTGACATAGGTTCATATTCAGGTTGATTAATAATCTCTTCTATTGATTGCTTTAAATTCATTATGCCCCTCCTTTCTAATGTTAAAATCTCTTTTTATTCTGACCAATCTAATGACTCTAAAAATTGATAAATATCTTCAAATACTTGTTCTTTTTCTTTATCAATCGTAATAACATGTCCAGATTCACTGTACCACTTGATATTTTTATCGTCAGAGTCTACATGTTCATATATATAATTTGCGGATTGTGGATCAATCATATTGTCGTTTTCTGCTTGAATCACTAAAATTGGGTCAAACACCTCATCAACTTGATCTTTAATCGTATCTAATGCTTCACTTAATTCTTTTAAAGTTTCAGTTGGTTTAAAATGATGCATTTCGTTGTCAATCGTTTCTTGATCTTTACCTTCATACTTTTTAAAATTGCGTGCATATTCTAAAAAGCCTTCATAAATGGCACCTTCAGTTTTGCCACCCATAGGTGCACACATCGTTACAATACCCTTTACATCTCTATTTAAGCTTAATTTTAATGCAAAATCGCCACCTAATGACAAGCCAGCAACAACGATTTCATCATAACCTTGTTCAACAAGGTAGTCATAGCCATCTAAAGCATCTTTAAACCAAACAAAAGGACTTGATTGAAGTATCTCTTCTGGTGGTGCTGCATGACCTTCATATTGCGGTGCATACGAAGTATATCCCTTTTTTTGTAAAAATCGACCTAATTGACGTACATCAGACGAATTGCCTGTAAATCCATGTAATAATAACACGGCACGTTTGCCTTCTTCAAAAAAGAAAGGTTTTGGTAATTTTATCTGCATAAATCTAACGCTCCCTTTGCATACTTAACTAGGCTATATATTTTACATAGCTTATTGTTAAACTATTACATTCTTAATTATAAATAAAAAAGCCCGACATTTACATCGCCGGACCTTACATACCAAGATAACTTATGCAAATCATAAGTACAAAAAATAATATTGATAAAATAATTGTTAATCTATTTAAGAATAAATCGACGCCACGTTGTTTTTGTTTACCGAATAACTGCTCAGCACCACCACTGATGGCACCTGAAAGTCCACTGCTTTTACCTTCTTGGAGTAGTACAACAGTTATTAATGCAATACAATCAATGATTAATAATACGATTAAAAATGTATGCATAAATTGTCCTCCGTTCCTTATATACGACAAGTAGTATATCATATTTTTATTGTTAAAATCAATTTTCTAGCGATTAAATGTACTTTTACGCTTAATTGAAACAACAAGCATATAAATCGCTAATGCAACCGAACCTATAATAACAATTAAAATTGGCAATGTTAAGTACGCACCGTGTGCAGCTTTTATTGCTTGAATTGTGATTGATAAATTAATCAACGTAAACAAACTATTTGATACATAAACTGCAAACATAAACCACCACACATAAGTATGTCGATTCCAAAAAGTGATGAAGCCTGCTAGATAAGCCAAAATATACATAATACCAGTGAATCTAAAGCTGTTTAAAATGTAATCAATCGCTTTATCTGAAGTGTTTTGATTCGTTAAATTAAGTAATGCTTTGGCAGTCGCATTATCCAACGAAACAAAGTAATGAATAATCAATAATATTGAGAATACGATTGATGCAGTTGCAATAAAGCGTCCTGTTTTAATTTCTTTATTCGTTCTATCAGCCATTTGTTTACTCCTCATATATTTAAATACGTTCTATAAAACCTTTATTTAATTTTACCTCTTAATAAAAGTGAATACCCTGTCATACAATATTCATTTCAACATAAATTTATTATACCAGTTTAAGAATACAAGTTAAATATGTGTTATTAGTTACCTCATGATTTATCAAGCCCCTTATAAATCATGATTTGAAGCCATCCAAAATAAAAAACCTACCACAGTCTCAACTCTGTGGCAGGTTATAAATACAAGCGTGAACTTTTTAAGCGTGAACTCAAAAACTTTATTCAATTTATACCGACATAATAATCCTCAACTAAAATTATGGCAGTACTTAATGTTTAAAATGATTATTTATCTAAGTTGTAGAATGATTTGATACCGTCATATTTAGCAGTTTCAAATAATTCATCTTCGATACGTAATAATTGATTGTATTTAGCAATACGGTCAGTACGTGATAATGAACCAGTTTTAATTTGACCAGCGTTTGTAGCAACAGCGATATCAGCAATTGTTGTATCTTCTGTTTCACCTGAACGGTGAGAAACTACTGCTGTGTAACCAGCTTTTTGAGCCATTTCGATTGCATCAAATGTTTCAGTTAATGTACCGATTTGGTTAACTTTAATTAAGATTGAGTTACCAATTCCGTTTTCAATACCTTTTGCTAAAATTTCAGTGTTTGTTACGAATAAATCGTCACCCACTAATTGTACACGGTCACCGATACGTTCTGTAAGTTGTTTCCAACCATCCCAGTCGTTTTCGTCCATACCGTCTTCAATTGTAATGATAGGATATTTGTCTACTAATTGTTCTAAGTAGTCAACTTGTTCTGCAGCTGTACGTTTTGCACCGTGTTCGCCTTCGAACTTACTGTAGTCATATACACCATTTTCATAGAATTCTGATGATGCACAGTCAAATCCTAAGAATACTTCTTCACCTGGTTTGTAACCAGCTGCTTCGATTGCTTGGATAATTGTTTCAACAGCATCTTCAGTACCTTCAAATTTAGGAGCGAAACCACCTTCGTCACCTACTGCAGTTTCTAAACCACGTTTGCTTAAAATTGATTTTAAGTTGTGGAAAATTTCAGTACCCCAACGTAATGATTCTTTGAACGTTGTAGCACCTACAGGTAAAATCATGAATTCTTGGAATGCAATTGGAGCATCTGAGTGAGAACCACCATTAACGATGTTCATCATTGGTACTGGTAACTGCTTACCATTAAATCCACCTAAATATTTGTAAAGTGGTTGACCTAATAAGTCAGCTGCTGCACGTGCTACTGCGATAGATACACCTAAAATAGCATTTGCACCTAATTTACCTTTGTTTGGAGTACCGTCTAATGCGATCATCATTTTATCAATAGATACTTGATCTAATACTGAAAATTCACCTTCAATAATTTCTGGTGCGATGATTTCATTAACGTTTTCAACTGCTTTAGTAACACCTTTACCTAAATAACGTGATTTGTCTCCATCACGTAATTCAACAGCTTCGTGTTCACCAGTTGAAGCACCTGATGGTACTAATGCACGACCAAATGCGCCACTTTCAGTTAATACTTCTACTTCAACAGTTGGGTTACCACGAGAGTCTAAGACTTCGCGAGCGTAAACATCTGTAATAATTGGCATGTTTATAATCTCCTTTAAATAGTTATTCTATAATTATTATAGCTTTATTCTTTCATTTAACAAAATGATATTACTATTATTTTCAAAAAATAAGTGTCATTAAGCGTTTACTTAACATCTTTTACAATATTAGTGTTTAATTAAAGATTCACCTGTCATGTCTTCAGGTTGTTCTACATTTAATAAATCTAATAATGTAGGTGCTAAGTCACCTAAGCGACCAGTTTCTCGAAGTGTAACGCCTTCTTTTGTTACAATCACTGGTACTGGGTTCGTTGTATGCGTAGTCATTGGTTGATCATCATCCGTCAATACTTGATCAGAGTTACCATGGTCAGCAGTAATAATTGCATAACCGTCCATGTCTAAAATCTTATCAACGACTTCACCCAAACATTCATCAACCGCTTCGATTGCTTTGATTGTCGGCTCAAGCATACCACTATGTCCAACCATATCAGGGTTAGCAAAGTTTAAAATAATTAAGTCCAAGTCACCTTTATTTAACTCTTCTAATAATGCATCTTTAACTTCATAAGCACTCATTTCTGGTTTCAAGTCATACGTTGCAACTTTAGGTGAATCAATTAAACGACGGCGTTCACCTTTAAATTCCTCGTTACGTCCACCACTCATAAAGTAAGTAACGTGAGGATATTTTTCAGTTTCTGCAATACGTAATTGTGTTAAATTGTTATTTTGTGCAATTTCACCAATTGTATTATTTAAATCAACTTTTTCGAAAACGATAGCCGCATCGATATTGTCGTTATACTTAGTGAATGTTGCATAGAATAAGTCTTTAACTTGTTCAACTTTAAAGCCTTCGAATGCTCTGTTCGCAAAAATTTCCGATAATTGTGCTGCTCTATCAGGTCGGAAATTATAGAAGATCACTGCATCTCCATCATTAACACCGTCATTTTGATTCTCAACGATGAATGGTACTACGAATTCGTCAGTTAAGCCCTCATTATAGCTTGCTTCTACACCTTCTTTGGCAGTTGCATAAGTTGGGGCATCAAAATTACGAATAGCATTGTAAGCTTTTTCTTCACGTTCCCAACGTTTGTCACGGTCCATTGCATAATAACGACCAGACACAGATGCAAATTGACCAATGCCTAATTCATTGAATTTAGCTTCAGTCTCTTCGATGTATTTCAAAGCGGATTTTTGATCTACGTCACGACCATCTAAAAATGCGTGTACGTAAACTTTTTCAACACCTTGTTTTTTAGCAAGTTCTAACAAAGCAAATAAATGTTTGTAATGACTGTGCACACCACCGTCAGACAATAAACCAAAGATGTGTAACGCTGAATCATGTGAATTTACGTGTGCAATTGCATTATTTAAAACATCATTTTCAAAGAAATCACCGTCTTCAATTGATTTATTGATTCGAGTTAAACTTTGATAAACGATACGTCCTGCACCGATATTCATATGACCAACTTCTGAGTTACCCATTTGTCCTTCAGGTAGTCCAACATCTAAGCCACTCGCTTCGATTTGAGTCGTTGGATATTTGTTGTAATAACGATCAAAATTAGGCTTGTTTGCTAATTTTACCGCATTACCATGTTCGCTTTCGCGGTTCGCAAAACCATCTAAAATAATTAACGCAGTTGGTTTCTTAGCCATGATTATTTTGCACCTTCTAACAATTGTACGAAATCTTCAACTTTAAGTGATGCGCCACCTACTAATGCCCCATCAATATCAGTTTGTGCCATGTATTCTTTAATGTTGTTAGGTTTAACACTACCACCATATTGAATACGAGTTGCTTCTGATACTTCTTTGCTTGATAAGTCAGCAATAGTTTGACGTACAAATGCACACATTTCATTCGCATCTTCAGATGTTGATGATTTACCAGTTCCGATTGCCCAGATTGGTTCATAAGCAATTACAACTGATTTTAGTTGATTTTCAGATAAACCTGCAACAGCTTTCTTAACTTGCTCACCTACAACATCGTTAGCTTTACCACTTTCACGCTCTTCGTCTGTTTCACCAACACATATAATTGGAGTCATTCCATGTTTGAAAATAGCGTGCGCTTTTTTGTTAATTTCTTTATCTGTTTCGTGGAATAATTCACGACGTTCAGAATGACCGATAACAACGTATTTAACGCCTAAATCTGCTAATGCAACTGGAGACGTTTCACCTGTGAACGCACCATTATCTTCGAAATACGTATTTTGAGCACCGATTTCTAAACCTTGTGCTTTTCCTTCTTTAACTGCAGTAGTTAATGCATCTAATTGAATTGCTGGTGCACAAATTACTGATTCTACTTCTTTTGAATCTGGTAATGTTGGCAATGCATTGACGAAGTCTTTTGCTTCTTGTACTGTTTTGTTCATTTTCCAGTTACCAGCTATAATTGGTGTTCTCATTAAAGACACTCCTTGTTTTGTAAATATTTTTGAAAAGTGATGAAACACGATGTCATCTTGTGACTGTTTTCCCGTAACAATGTTAAACAAACATGCCACATCACTTTAAACTATCACTTTATTATTTATTATCGATTGCTTTGATACCAGGCAATTCTTTACCTTCTAGGTACTCTAATGACGCACCGCCACCAGTTGAAATATGAGTGAAGTCATTTTCAAAACCTAAAGAGATTGCTGCTGCAGCTGAATCACCGCCACCGATAATCGTAATTGCATCTTTAAGGTTTGCAATTGCTTTACATACACCAATTGTACCTTGTGCAAAGTTACTGAACTCGAATACACCCATAGGTCCATTCCATACAACAGTGTGCGCACCTTCTAATTCATCTGCAAATAATTTTACAGTGTTTGGTCCAATATCCATACCTTCTTGGTCTGCTGGAATTGAATCAGATGGTACTACAGTAATTTTGGCATCATTAGAAAATTCTTTAGCAACTTTAGTGTCTACTGGTAATACAATTTTATCACCATGTTTTTCTAATAAATCTTTTGCGAAGTCGATTTTATCTTCTTCTAATAATGAAATACCAATTTCTTTACCTTGCGCTTTTAAGAAAGTATAAGCCATACCTCCGCCGATGATAATTTTATCAGCTATGTTAACTAAGTTTTTGATGACATTAATTTTGTCAGATACTTTTGCTCCACCTAAAATAGCAACAACTGGTTTATGTGGATCGTTAACTACGCCACCGATAAACTTAATTTCTTTATCCATTAAGAATCCAGCTGCAGTTTCTAAATGTGTAGAAATACCAACATTAGATGCATGCTCACGATGCGCAGTACCAAAAGCATCATTTACAAACACATCACCTAAAGATGCCCAGTATTTACCTAATTCTGGATCATTTTTAGATTCTTTTTTACCGTCTAAATCTTCATAACGTGTATTTTCAACTAATAATACGTCGCCTTCTTTAAGGTCTTTAATAGCAGCTTCAAGTTTTTCGCCGCGTGTTTCTGGTACGAAAACAACTTCTTTATCTAATTTCTTAGATAAGTCTTCAGCAACTGGGCGTAAAGTTAATTTTGCTTTATCACTTTCTTCTTTTACTTTACCTAAATGTGAAAATAGTACGATTTTACCACCTTGTTCGATGATGTATTGAATTGTAGGTAAAGCTTGAACGATACGGTTGTCATTAGTAATTTCACCGTCTTTTAAAGGTACGTTAAAATCAGCACGTACTAGGACTGTTTTACCTTTAAGATCTAAATCAGAAACAATTTTTTTAGCCATGGTGTTTCCTCCTTGTAATTAGGAAATTTTATATAAAAATAAGCGGAGAAGCGTTTGTGCTCCCCGCTTACTCATAAGCTTTAATTAATGCTAAATAGTTCTGAGCACTAGCGTATTTGAATAAAAACTATACTAAAATTATTTAGAAAGTTCAGCTAAGTATGCTAATGTACGAACTAATTGTGCAGTATATGACATTTCGTTATCATACCAAGCTGCAACTTTAACTAATTGACGGTCGCCAACTGACATTACACGAGTTTGTGTAGCGTCGAATAATGAACCGTAAGTCATACCTACAACGTCTGAAGAAACGATTTCGTCTTCAGTGTAACCGAATGATTCGTTTGAAGCATTTTTCATAGCTTCGTTAACTTGTTCAACTGTTACGTCTTGTTTTTCTAATACTACTGTTAATTCAGTTAATGAACCTGTAGCTACAGGAACACGTTGTGCACCACCATCTAATTTACCATCGATTTCAGGAATAACTTTACCGATAGCTTTAGCAGCACCTGTTGAGTTAGGGATGATGTTTTCTGCCGCTGCACGAGCACGACGTTTGTCACCTTTTCTGTGAGGTGCGTCTTGTGTATTTTGATCACCTGTGTAAGCGTGAATTGTAGTCATTAAACCTTCAACTAAACCAAAGTCATCGTTTAAAACTTTAGCAACTGGTGCTAATGAGTTTGTAGTACATGAAGCACCTGAAACAACTGTTTCAGAACCGTCTAACTCTTGGTGGTTAGTGTTGAATACGATTGTTTTTAAGTCACCAGTAGCTGGTGCTGAGATTAATACTTTTTTAGCGCCTGCTTCAATATGAGCTTGTGCTTTATCTTTATCAGTGTAGAAACCAGTACATTCTAATACTACATCGATATTTAAGTCTTTCCAAGGTAATTTGCTTGCATCTGGTTCACTGAATGATTTAACTTCTTTACCATTTACGCGGAAACCACCATCAACTACCTCTACTTCACCTGTGAAACGACCTTGCATAGTGTCATATTTTAATAAATGCGCTAACATGTCGTCATCTGTTAAGTCGTTTACTGCTACAACTTCAAGACCTTCTACTTCTTGAATTCTTCTGAATGCTAAACGACCAATTCTACCAAAACCATTAATTGCTACTTTTACTGCCATTATAATGGCCTCCTTTAAAATGATATTTAAAAAGTATTAAACTTTTTATCTCTTATTCAAGTATTATCTTTGCTGCGGCTTCATCAGTGATTAACACTGTATTCTTGGGTGCAATCGTCAAGTATGCTTTAATTGCTTCACCTTTCGATTTGCCTCCTGCAACTGCAAAAATAAAGTCTTTTGATTCAAGGTCTTCTAATTGAAGTCCAATTGTTTTAACCTTATGGACAATTTGACCTTGTGTATCAAAATAATAACCAAATGCCTCTCCGACAGCTTGATGATGTTGAAGTTGTTCAATGACCTTTTCAGGTGATTGACGTCGATGCGCCATCTTCAGCGCATCACCAATGCCGTGTAATATAACGTTTGCTTGTTTAATTTTGTCTAAAGTGTTTATGACTGATGGCTCTAACAACAATGTGTTATATGTTGTTTCACTGACATTATCAGGTACATACATCGTCGTATAATAACCGCCAGCTTGTTGTGCCATACTGGCTGCAATTGTGTTTGCCTGAAAGACAACATTTTCGCCTAGTCCACCTCTGGCTGGTACGAAGAATACATTATATGGTAATAAATGAATTGCTTCACTAACACATGCCATCGTGGATCCGCCAGTTACAGCAACTATCGCGTCTTCTTGTAATATGCCTTCAAGTAATTGACCTGCTTGTCTACCTAATTCTGTTTTAACAGATTGACTATTATCAGCATCACCAGGAACAACATGAACTTCCTTAATTTGAAATTTATTCTTAATACCTTCTGACAGACGATTATCATCTGCATAGATATCAAAGTAACCTTTCAATTGCGAAATCAGTTGCTCACCTTCAGCTGTAATTTCCATTCCGGTAGGCTTAACTTTTATCAAATCTTGTTTCTTAAGCATATCTGTTTCAGAACGCAGTACACGTTCAGTCATATCCATATGTTCGCTTAAACTTCGACGTCCGACAGGCTGATTTTTTGAGATAGTAGTAAGAATAGAAAAACGTTTATACATTTTATCTATGAGATCCGGTATAAGCTTTTGCTGTGCTTGCAATAAGTCTTTCACTACTACCTCCTCCTTATATTTATAAATGTAAATAAGGATATGTCACAACCAGTGGTTGCCTTTTTAAGTCCCGCGTGGGACAAAAATTAACCTCTTTACACTTGCAATAGTACTATTCTATTTCAAAAATTGCAAGCATAAAACTTAAATTTTCTAAATAATTTGATAAAGCGCTTGCAATACATTTTCGATTTGTTATTCAACAAAACGTTTTATTTTATTCGCTGTAGTCAAATGTATACCCTTATACTGACTCGCTAATCATTTGCTTATTATTTGAACTAAGACATAAATCAATGCTCTAGAATCCAAAAAGTTACATTAGTAGTAGTTGACCGAACGAAAATGCACTTGTAACAAGCATTTTTCAATTAAAGTCAGGGGCCCCAACATAGAAGCTGGCGGAAAGTCAGCTTACAATAATGTGCAAGTTGGGGTGGGCCCCAACATAGAGAAATTGGATTTCCAATTTCTACAGGCAATGGAAGTTGGGGTGGGACGACGAAATAAATTTTGCGAAAATATCATTTCTGTCCCACCTCACTCAAAATAAATTTCACTATCTTCAAAATAAACAACTAACTATTTAAGTATCATCTCTCCCCTAATTAACAATTATAAAAATAAGAACCAATATTCGAGACAACCTAATTAATTGTGTTGTCTGTCATACTGGTTCATTTTTGTTTGACTAAATACTACTTATCATTAGCATTATTTTGTTTATTTGTTGTTGATTGGCTATTTTGTTGTGGTGCTTGTGGTTTTGCTTGTTGATTTGATTGATTGTTTTGTTGATTATTATTTGGCTTTGGTGTTGGTTGTTGCGGCTGTGGTTTAGGCTGAGCTGGTTGTTTATTATCATCAGTTTTCTTCTGATTATCATCTGATTTATCTTGAGATGCTTTGTCATCCTTATCTTTCGACTCATCCTTTGATGCTTTATCATCATTCTCTTCTTTAGCAGGACGTTGCTTTGTAGGTGCTTGTTGCTGAGGTGGCACATATTGATATTGATTCTGCTGTGGCAATTGCTGATATTGGTTTGCTTGTGAATCTAGCTCATTCTGCTCTTTTTCCTCTTGTTGCTTTTTCTTTCTCTCTTTTTCTGCATTTTCTTTTTGACGCTTTTCTTTTTGTTCCTGCTTTTGTTCGTTCAACATACGTTCTTTAGCTTTATTCGAATGATCTACATATGCAAAAATTGCAAATACTAATCCTCCGAGTAATAGCAATACCGTCGCAATGCTAACTACTTTCGCTGTTGTACTCATTTTCTTCTTACTTCCATCTTCATTTTTATTGTAGTCGTAATTTTGATTCGACATACTCTCCCTCACTTCAAACTAATTTAAATATAGAAATTATCACGCAACCATTAACATTTTCACAACTAATTTGTTTACCTAGTTTCTACAAATATTAATAAACATTTACTCTTTTTGCCTTCTTCAACTTAAAACTGCCTTCACTATTACTCACTCGTAAATCGGATTCATTTTTACAAAGAAATAGTAGTCTTATATATCTTAACATTTAATAACTAAATCAAACATATTTTGAGCCTTTTTTTGAAAATTAACATATTAACCTTTTTGATTTTACAACAAATTATAGCTACGTATTGAAAATTAAAGCATTAGTTTAAGCGTTGGGTTAAAAGTTTTTATGTTTAGATTGTTATATTACTATGTATTCTTAAATTTGTTTAAAAAATTAATGCTTTAAATTGATGTATAATGGGAATAAGAAATAAATAAAAACGACCCGCACGATAAACGTACGGGTCCACTACTAAAGGGAGTCAAATTTTTACCTTCGTTTGTATCATGCAGCGTTTTACACATACTTTTAAGAGATGTTTATTCGTTATCGAAGGTACACCTTTATTATAACTTATATCATTTTTATTAAAATACAATTCAAAAAAAGTTATTGACATATTATTGTCTAAATAATGTATAACCTTTGAACAACAATAATGATTATTAAATAGTAACTAAATACAAAATTACATGGGGTGAATGATAATGAAACAATACTTAATTACTGGTGGGACTGGTATGGTTGGATCTCAATTAGTTAATGAAATTAAAAAATCAGATTCACATATCACGATATTAACGCGACACGACCAAATTTCAAATGATAAGAAAATTTCATATGTCAACTGGGCTAAATCTGGGTGGGAACACAAAGTTCCTCAAAATATCGATGTGGTCATCAACTTAGCAGGTGCTACATTGAATAAACGATGGACACCGGAATATAAACAAACGCTAATGCTAAGTAGAATTCAATCTACGCAAGCTTTATATGAATTGTTTAAATCACGTAATAAAGCACCTAAAGTTTTATTTAATGCTAGTGCCACTGGTTACTATCCTCCTGATTTATTTATGAGTTACACAGAAGTTTATAAAACTTTACCTTTTGATTTCTTATCAGATATTGTGTATCAATGGGAACGTTTCGCACAACAATTTGAACAATTAGGTACACGAGTTGTCATCGGTCGTTTCGGTATAATTTTATCGAATGAAGGCGGTGCGTTACAAACAATGAAACTGCCATACGAATATTACATTGGTGGTAAATTAGGTTCTGGTCAACAATGGTATTCATGGATTCATATCAATGATTTAATTCAAGCTATTTTATTTTTAATAAATAACGAGTCAGCTAGTGGTCCGTTTAATTTAACTGCACCTATACCTGAGCGTCAAAATTTATTTGGCTACACTTTAGCAAGAGCTATGCATAAGCCTCATGAAACTTGGGCACCAAGTCTTGCAATGCGTCTCATACTTGGTCAAATGTCAACAGTAGTATTGGATACTCAAAAAGTATTACCTAATAAAATTCAAGCATTGGGATTCCAATTTAAATATAGTAATTTAAAAATGGCACTTGAAGATTTAATTAGTAAGTGAGTGGGACATTGATCTCTCTCCTACTCCACTTCAAGCAAAAAGTCTAGGAGATAATTCGTTAAATCTCTCTAGACTTTTCTATTTGCTGATATTACATATAGATATAACTTTAAAGTCACTTATGAATATTGGTTGATTAATTTTAAAGTAAATACGAAAAGGCCACTTGAAACAAAATATTCAAATGACCTTTTACTACTTTATAAAATTAAATGTATGATTTGTATTCAGGATACCAAATTTCAGCTTCAATTGCTTTGTCAATATCATCAATAGTTTCAGCGTTTAATCCTTGATCAATGACACTTTGTGCAACCGCTTTGGCTATGGCACGAGAACATTGATGTATTTTCTCGACAGGTGGTAAGACTGCAGCACCTGGTTCATCTGGATTGACCATGCCACCAAGTGCATGACTCGCAGCTGATAGAATCTGTTGATTTACTTTCTTCGCTTTTGACGCAATAAGTCCCAAACCTAAACCAGGATACATCAATGCATTATTTGCTTGACCAATACTGTAATTCACACCATTGTATTCAATGTCATTATATGGGATACCAGTTCCAATTAATGCTTTTCCGTTAGTCCATTTTAATAAATCTTGTGCAGTTGCTTCTGCTAATTTTGTAGGATTAGACAATGGGAAAATCATTGGACGTTCTGTATGTTTTAACATCTCTTTTACTGCATCTTCTGTAAATGCACCTGTCTGAGTTGATGTACCGATTAAAACAGTAGGCTTAATATTTTCAATTACTTCTTTTAAATTTTTCCAGTTTACTGTATTTGAAAATTCATTCCTATTTTTAGCAAATACTTGTTGCGCTTCAGTTAAATCATCCATATCATCAAACAACAATCCCTGTTTATCCATAATGAAGAAATGCTGATTTGCTTTTTCTTCTGAAACACCCTGTTTAATTAGTTCATCTTTTAAAATATTGGTAATACCCATACCAGCTGTACCACCACCATAAACTAAAAACGTCTGATTCGTATAATCTACTTTAGAAATATTTAATGCACCTAGTACGCCAGCTAATGTAACTATACCTGTACCTTGAATATCATCATTAAAAGTTGGTAACGTATCTTCATATTTATCTAAAATATTTTTGGCATGCCCTCTACCAAAATCTTCCCAATGTAATAGTGCATTAGGATATTCTTTACGCACTGCACTCACAAATTTATCTACAAATGCGTAATATGTCTCATCATCGACACGTTTATGACGATTTCCTAAATAAAGGTCATCCTTTAGTAATTGTTCATTATTAGTACCTACATCTAAAGATACAGGTAGTACTTGTGAAGGATTTATTCCAGCTGCTGCTGTATATACTATTAATTTTCCTATCGCAATATCTACACCATCAACACCCCAATCGCCGATACCTAATATACCTTCCGCATCTGTCACTACAATTAATCGAATATCTCTGCCATTTGCAACGTTGCGCAATTCTTGTTCAATTTGGTCTTGTCTATCAACAGATAAAAATACTGCATCTTGGGGTCTGCTGAAGTTCTCATTATATTGTTCAATCGATTGAGCAATAACAGGGTCATAAATAATTGGCATAAATTCAACTAAATGCTTTGAAGTCAATTTGTAAAACAATGTACGATTACGATTAAAAATTGCCATTAAAAATAAACGTTTCTCAAAATCGGTTTGTTTCGCCTTGAATTGTTCATAACATTGTTCTGCTTGTTGTTCTAAAGTTCGAACATTCGCAGGTAATAAACCTTCAAGCCCTAACTGTTTTCTTTCTTCGTTAGTAAAAGCTGTACCTTTGTTTAAAAATGGATTGTTAAGTAATTCAATGCCTTTCATAAAATCATCCTTTATATTTGTTAGATTGTAGAACCGCAGAAACAACGTGTCTAATTAAATTCTCACAAATATTTTTACCCGTTATTTTTTGCTTTTACTCAAAATATTTTAAACAATTTATTGATACCTTGGTTTACTCATACAAAAAGAGCAGACTGCTTAGTCTACTCTTTACTTTGAATTATTTTGTTTCAGGTACCATCACTTCATCAATTAAGCCATATTCTTTAGCTTCTTCTGCAGTTAAGAAGTTATCACGATCTGTGTCTTTTTGTATTTTTTCAATACTTTGACCAGTACGCTCTGATAAAATGCGGTTTAATTTTTCACGTGTTTTTAAAATGTGATTTGCAGCAATTTCGATTTCAGTTGCTTGTCCTTGAGCACCACCTAATGGTTGGTGAATCATTACTTCTGCATTTGGTAACGCGAAACGTTTACCTTTTGCACCAGCTGCTAATAAGAATGATCCCATTGATGCAGCCATACCGATACAAATTGTTTGAACATCAGGTTTAATGTGTTGAATTGTATCATAAATCGCAAAACCAGCTGTTACACTTCCACCTGGTGAATTAATGTATAAATAAATATCTTTCTCTGAGTCTTGCGCTTGTAAGAATAATAACTGTGATACGATTGAATTTGCTACGTTGTCATCAATTTGTGAACCTAACATAATAATACGGTCTTTTAATAAACGTGAGTATATATCATATGCACGTTCACCGCGGTTTGTTGTTTCAATAACTGTAGGAATTAAATTCATCTATATTTCCTCCTTGTAATAACTGTTACTCATTATTTTACATATTAAGTCAAATTTGGTCAAACACTTTGACTTTAAATAGTTACATTGTTTGACGCTTTTCTCTTTCCTTTGTAAACTGATAATATCTATTTTAGATTGTACTTATTTTACTTCTCATAGTACAGAGATATGATTACATATTTGCTCCTTGTGGTGTAATGGATAACACGTAAGATTCCGGTTCTTAAGATAGGGGTTCAATTCCCTTCAAGGAGGCTGTTTTAATAAAATACAATACTTTTCAATACTGAGAATCCCGCAATGTCGGGATTCTTATTTATGCTGATTTTGTTTTTGTCTATGATCAGGGACTCAATTAATTATCACATTCATATTTTCTTATGACCAAATTGATACATATGATGCTATTTAATGAGAAAATTAGGCATCACTTGGTTATTGAATTTCCTTCATTAAACTTTCCAGCTCAATTTAATAGTTAGTCGACTATTATTCATTAAACACTTTTTAATCATAAAAAAGTGTTTTTGATAATTCACTACCAAAAACACCTTCTTACTTATAATTCTATTTGTTCACCATTTCTAATCTTATCGGCTAAATCATTAAGTTTTCTTAATCGGTGATTTACACCTGATTTTGAAATTGGACCAGTTGATACCATTTCTCCAAGCTCTTTCAACGAAATTTCTTGATGTTCTACTCGAATTCTAGCAATCTCTCTCAACCTGTCTGGTAAATTTTCAATACCAATTTCTTTATCAATCAATTTAATGCTCTCAACTTGTTTCATCGCAGCACTAACTGTTTTATTTAGATTTGCCGTTTCACAATTAACGAGTCGGTTAACAGAATTACGCATATCTCTTACAATACGTACGTCTTCAAATTTTAATAACGCTTGATAGCCACCTATCAAACTAAGAAAATCCGAAATCTTTTCCGCTTCTTTTAAATACGTAATACTTCCTTTTTTTCGCTCTAAATGTTTGGCATTCAACTCATAACTATTCATTAGTTTCGTTAAGCCTTCTGCATGACTCTCATTTTGAGAAAAAATTTCCAAATGGTACGAAGATGTTTCAGGGTTATTCACTGAGCCACCTGCCAGAAAAGCTCCTCTCAAGTAACTGCGTCTCATTTCATCATCTTGAATCATTGAATGATCAATTTCATGCGTAAAAATGCCGTCTTTTAAAATTCCTAATTCATCAAGAATTTCTTTCGCTTTCATCTTTGTACGACAAATATAAATATTATTTTTTTTAAGCTTCATTTTTTTACGGACTAATATTTCAACTTCCACATTAAAGACACGTTTAATCAACGAATAAATACGTCTTGCCGTTGTTGCATTTTCCGTTTGAACATTTATAACAAATTGTTGATTTGAAAGACTAAGTGCACCATTCATTCGAATCAGTGCACTGAGCTCTGCTTTTGCATTCATTTCATCGACGTCTATTCTAGTTAATTCATTTTTCATTTCTGATGCAAAGCTCATCGTACAGTCATTCCTTTCTTATTTAAAACATGATTCACCTTAGAACCACTGTCTATTTTCATTTTTTTACACAGCTCTATTATCATATCATAATATGATTACGTTCTATATTATTTACGTTTATCACTTGGTACGAAAGGAATAGTACTAATTAATTCTAAAGCTATATCATAAATCATTGTCGATAACACTTTAGTATTATGTCTTACTAAATGATTTTCAGAAATTTCAACTAAATTTGAAGATGTTTTTACATTTATGCTTTCTTTTTCAAGTTCAGCCTTATTAACTTCAACTGGTTTAGAATGTTTTTCTTCATATTTTTTCAAAACTTGAGCATTGAAAGTTTGTGTACTACAAATGACATAATCAATAAACGGTTGTCCAGCTTGTCTATGAATCGCATCGATATGATCTTTCACGCTATAACCATCTGTTTCCCCAGGTTGCGTCATCACATTAGAAACATATAGCTTAGGCGCATCAGAATGAATTAACGCATCTGAAATACCATTGACACATAAGTTAGAAATAACGCTCGTATATAATGACCCTGGTCCAAGAACGATTAAATCTGCTTCCCTTAAAGCATCGATTGCTTCTTCCATTGGTTGCACATCGTTAGGTTCTAAAAACACACGATCAATTTTTTTATGTTTTTTAGGAATATTTGTTTCTCCAAAAACAATTTCTCCATCTTCCATAACAGCATTTAATTGCACACTTGTATTTGTAGATGGAATGACTCTACCTTTAATATTTAAAATTTTACTTAATGCTTTAATGGCATGTCCGAAATCATTCGTAATATTAGTCATACCTGCGATTAATAAATTACCTAATGAGTGACCGCTAATTTGATTTTCTTCAAAGCGATACTGAAAAAGTTGGCTTAAAACTGACTCAGAATCACTTAAAGCTGCAATCACATTTCTGATGTCTCCTGGTGCTGGTATATCCATTTCATCTCTGATTTTCCCTGTACTCCCACCATTATCAGCAACTGTTACAATCGCCGTAATATCAATTGGGAATTCTCTTAATCCCCTAGCCATAACTGATAAGCCAGTGCCACCACCGATAAGTACAACTTTTATTTGTCTCATTTTTTCTCGCCACTTTCAATATGTGCGTCCCTATGATGCACATAAACATTATATTCAAATACTTCATTTAGATAATTACCTAGTCGTTCTGCTAATGCTACAGATCGATGTTGTCCACCCGTACAACCGATGGCAATTACTAATTGAGATTTCCCTTCTTTTTTATACCCAGGTATCATAAAATCTAACAAATCAGTTAATTTTTCAAAGAAAATCTCCGTCTCTTTCCATTTCATAACATAATTATAAACGTCTTTATCTAATCCTGTTAAAGGTCTTAAATCTACTACATAATATGGATTTGGTAAAAATCGTACATCAAATACTAAATCTGCATCCATCTGAATTCCATGTTTAAAACCGAAACTTGTGACATTAATTGTAAAAGTTTCAAACTCTTCATCTTCATAGTATCGACGAATGCGTTCTTTTAATTCTTTAGGTGATAACTTTGTAGTATCTATAACAAAATTAGCTATACTTCTAATTTGAGACAAATGCTCTCGCTCATCATTAATTGCATTGATTAAGGATCTTTTACCTTGTTCCATCAAAGGATGTGCACGACGCGTTTCCTTATATCTTGAAATTAATTTTTCAGTACTTGCTTCTAAAAACATAACATCAATGATGACGTCACTTTCACTTTTAACTTTATCCACTACTGCAACTAATGAATTAAATAGTTCCTTACCTCTTAAATCAATTGCAATTGCCACTTTTCTTAAGGATGGATTTCCTTGTTCCATCAACTCTACAAATTTAGGCAATAACACTGGTGGTAGATTATCTACACAAAAATATCCCATGTCTTCTAAACATTGAATAACCAAAGATTTACCTGCGCCAGATAAACCTGTTACAACTAATAGTTCACTTTTACTTTTTTCTTTTTCATTATTATCCATTATTTTTTCACCGCCAAAACGAATTTCATGATGTTAATTTAAATGTTCTATGACAAAATTAAGCAACGATGTTTTATATTTATTTTTAACTATGCCTAGATTAAATTTCTAAAAATATACATCATTTAAAAGGAGATTGGGACATAAATCAATGTCCTAGGGTCTATAATATTATATTGCTAGTAGTTGACTGAATGAAAACGCGCTTGCAACAAGCTTTTTTCAACTCTAGTCAGGGGCCCCAACACAGAGAAATTGGATTTCCAATTTCTACAGACAATGCAAGTTGGGGTGTGGGCCCCAACACAGAGAATTTCGAAAAGAAATTCTACAGGCAATGCGAGTTGGGGTGGGACAACGATAAAGAAATACTTTTTCTATAGAAATTAGTATTTCTTATGCATGAGTTTTACTCATGTATTCCTATTTTTAAGTACACATTAGCTGGGCTAATGTGTAAGAACCACTACATAATAAATCATTAGTGGCTCTTTATCATTTCTGTCCTACTCCCATAAAGTTATAAGTTTAATATAACATATAAAAAAACTAGAACTCATTGAAACGCACAAATGATACGTACTAAGTTCTAGTTTTCTATATAATTTGCTTTAATTTAAAAGTAAGACATTATTTTAACAATGTGATGACACTATTAAAATAAATATCTAAATAATTTACAACTCAACATCTTAATTCGACTTCGAATTAAGCTTGATCGTTTAAATGTTCAATATATTCCGCTGCACTTTGCGCTGCAATACTACCATCGCCAGTAGCAGTGACAATTTGGCGTAAACCTTTGTCGCGAACATCTCCTGCTGCAAAAATACCTGGTACTGATGTTGTCATATCATCTTTTGTTACAATATAACCAACATCATTTGTAATACCTAAGTCTTTAAATGGCGCTGTTAATGGTTTCATACCAATATAGATGAATACACCATCAGCCTCGTGTGTTTCTTCTGAACCATCTTTTGTAGACGTTAATGTCACAGAACCCACTTTGCCGTCTTTTTCATTAATTGATTTCAAAGTATGACTCCAAATAAAGTCGATTTTATCATTTTTGAATGCTCTATCTTGTAAAATACGTTGTGCACGTAACTCATCACGACGGTGAACAATTGTTACTTTGTCAGCAAATTTAGTTAAGAATGTTCCCTCTTCTACTGCTGAGTCACCACCACCGATAACGAATAGGCGTTTATTTTTAAAGAATGCACCATCACATACTGCACAATAACTTACACCGCGTCCACCAAGTTCTTGTTCACCCGGAACACCAATTTTCTTGTATTCTGCACCTGTAGCAATAATGACCGCTTTAGCTGTTAATTCTTTGTTACCAAAGTTAATCACTTTATATTCGCCTTTATCTTCTACAGATTTAATATCTCCATATTGATAAACTGCACCAAACTTTTTAGCGTGTTCAAACATTTTTGTAGATAAATCTGGACCTGTAATCATTTCGAAACCAGGGAAGTTCTCTACTTCTTCTGTATTAGCCATTTGACCGCCTGGAATACCTCTTTCAATCATAACTGTTTTTAAATTAGCACGTGATGCGTATACTGCAGCAGTCATACCAGCTGGACCTGCACCGATAATTGCTATATCAAAATCTATTTCAGTCATTTTATTAACGCCTCCTCATTATTAATCATTATGCGCATTATATAATAAATCTAACTTTTCATAAATCTATATGCTCAAGAGAAATTCAATCATTTTGTTCAGTTTATATTGTGTTATGCCTAACCATGTTGTAATTTGGTTCTTTGTAACATTTCGAGGTTGATTTTTAAAATACAAATAAATAAACGCACCGATATATGGCTCAACATCAGTTAAATCTACTTTTTCAGCAATTATGAGTTCACCTTGATTAATCCATGCAACCATTACATCATTTTCACTCACAAATAATTCATTATGGTAAAGCGTTAACAAGCCGCGATGAATGAAGTCTAATTTATTGAGCGTTAAACCTTGAACTAAATACGTTAAATACAATTTCTCATAATTATTTAGATTTTCCAGAACCTGCCAAATACTTTCCGTCATCACAATTTCTTTACCATTTAATTGATCCAATAAAAAAATACCATATAAACGATAATGACTGTCATCACTTTGAAGTAATGGCAAAATATGTTGGTCGAAAACTTCTTTGCTATTTTCAATTACCCAAGGCGCATGTCCAATTTCCACTTTAGAAATTTGCTTCAATTTATCCCAGTAGTAATGACTTTCGTCTTCTTCACCTAAATAATAATAATTATATGCTAAAGCATTGTACATTTGAATTGATAAAAATTTCCCTTTTTTATATAAAGGGTACAACAATTGTTGTGATGCACGATACTGCTTTAAATAACTTAAAACAATACCTAATTTAAAACTTTCATCGTCATTCATAGGTACAACTTTATTTAATATTTTTAAATATTTTTGGTATTGTTCATTTTCCTTAGTGTTATAAAGTAGCAAAGTATAATGGCATAATGCATATATATCTGTACTATCCTCTTGTAATAGTGCTTCGTACAATGCTTTAGCCGTGTCATATTCGCCGAGATATAAATAACACATTGCCAATAAATTACGTACGACACGATGATCTTGAACTTCTTGTGGTTGATGTAAGACATAATTCTTTGCATCTTTTAATCGACCTTGAGAAAAAAGATATTGGAATAGTATTTGAACTACAAACAATTGAGCTTCAAGTTCAATTTGTTCTTCACTTTGATATTTCACATCAAACATTTGATCTAATTCATCTCTATAATCTTGGTCGTCGCTAACAATAACATAATTAATACCAAACAAGAATGCCTTGTTTGGTTCGTTAACTTCAATGTTGAGCTGACTCAATTCATAAAAGCTATCTTCTAGATGCCTATTATAAATAATATTGTCATAAAATAAATGTTCTGCTTTTTTAGCAATACCAAGTTGCACTAGACATTGTGCATAATCAATTTGAATTTCCAGATCATCAGGTGACAATTCTAACACTTTTTCAAAGTATTCAGCAGCTCGTTTATATTCTCTTTGTTTAAACTTCTGATTAGCCATTTTACGATAAAATGCATCATCAAAAGTCATTGGAATTACGTTATTATTCTTTTGCGCCATAAAATTGTCACCTCCTAATCATTTTTATATACATAGGGTTGCCATATGCAAATCCATTATCCGGTATATCTTTTGAAACAACCGTACCAGCTGCAACTTTTACATTGTCACCAATCGTTATACCGGGTAAAATGGTAGCATTTGCACCAATCAAAGTGTTAGATCCTATCGTCACTGGTCCATAACGAAATTCATCAACTAATGCTTCATGCGTCAAAATTGTTACATTGTAACCAATAACACTGTTACTACCAATCGTAATCAGTTCTGGGTAAAAAATATCTAACATTACTTTGTAAGCTATCGACGATTGATTACCGATATTAATATTTAAAAGTTGTTTATATATATGTCTTTTCAGTACCATACTTGGAATAAATTTCGAAAATTCAATGATAATTACATTCTTAAAAACTTTCGAAAATTTAACAAGACGGTATACACGCCATAAAGGGTTTGTATGATGATGTGTTTTTGATAAAAATTTTCTCAAAATATCACTACTTCACTTTTTTTGTTGGCCATGGAAGCGCCCCAACTTTGCTATACAACGGTGGATTATACTTAATCCTTCTATATACAATTAAACTTATACTTATTAAAATTAAAAGAATTGATACTAATTGTGCAACTCTAATATTACTTGTGAGCATTAAGCTATCTGTACGTAATCCTTCTATAAAGAATCGACCAATTGAATACCAAGTTAAATATAAAAAGAATGTTTCTCCTAATTTTAAATGTTTACGAATATTAACTAAGATAATAAATCCAGCGACATCCCAAATGGATTCATATAAGAATGTTGGATGATAATATTGGCCGTTGATATACATATTTTCTATTATAAAATTAGGCAAATGTAATTGTTCTAAAAAAGCGCGTGACACAGGTCCACCATGTGCCTCGTGATTCATAAAGTTACCCCAGCGTCCAATTCCTTGCGCTAAAATTATACTTGGCGCAACGATATCACCAATTTGAAATGGGTTTAAATTTTTCACTTTACATACAATAACACCAGCAATAAAGCCACCTATTAAACCACCATGTATTGCTATACCACCATGCCATATTTTAATAATTTCACCTGGATTTTCCGCGTAATATGGCCATTGGAAAATCACGAAATAGATTCGTGCCGCGATAAATCCAAATAGTGCACTATAAAAAATAATATCTACTAAAGTATCTTTATGTAATCCTGCTTTAACTAGTGCACGTTGTGCAACAAAGTAACCAAGTAGTATTCCGACAGCAATGATAATTCCATACCATCGTACACTCAGTGGTCCTAAGTTAAATGCCACAGGATCTATATAGTTAAATACAATACCCATTCAACCTACTCCTCACTCTTATGACTGTTCTTGATAATTTCTTCATTTAATCTTTCACTAAATTCTTCGGCAGTGTTAATGCCCATGATATTTAATCGATAGTTCATTGCAGCGACCTCAATAATTACCGCAACATTTCTACCAGGTCTTACAGGTATTGTTTTTTTAGTTATTTCAGTATCTAAAATACTTAACGTCTCTTCATTAAGACCTACGCGGTCATATAACTTTTGCTTGTTCCAGTTTTCCAAATTAATATTTAATCTAATTCGTTTTTCAGTTAATATTGAACCCGCGCCAAATAAAGTCATAACATTGATAATACCTAGTCCACGTATTTCTAATAGATGTTCTATTAACTTTGGTGGTTTCCCTATTAGTTCATCTTTATTAATTTGACGTATTTCTACATTATCATCTGCTACTAGTCTATGCCCACGCTTCACTAATTCTAACGCAGTCTCACTTTTACCAATACCAGAATCACCGGTAATTAATACGCCTACACCGTAAACATCCACTAAAACACCATGTAAAGATGTCGTCTTTGCAAGTGCATGCTCTAAAAACGTTGTTAATCGACTCATTAAACTTGTAGTTGCATCTTTAGCAACTATAAGTGGCGTATTTAATTCTTTTGCAGCTTCAACTAATTCTTCTGGTGGCTGCAATCCACGTGTCACAATAATTGCAGGCGTTTCTGGTCTGCATAGTTTACGCATACGACCTGCGCGATCCTTATCTGGTAATAAATTGTAAAACGATAGTTCCGTTGTTCCTAATAGTTGTATTCTATCTGACGCATAATGTGAAAAATAACCTGCCATCTCTAAGCCCGGTCTTGATATATCAGCATTTTTAATTGGCTTCGATAGTCCTTCTTCACCAGCGATTAAATCTAACTTTAATGTTTCAACTAGTTTTTCTGTCGTTAACATGGGTTCACCTCAATTGTATTTATCCCTACTCTTACATCTCTTCTTATCATATCAAAAATATAACACCAATCTACATTGAAAAGCTAAAATAAATATTAATTGTTCATTATTGTTATTATTTTACAAGTCAATATCAATCATTAATTTATTGAATGCTTAATTTACATGGTTCATATCGACATAAAAGTCCAAGCCATAAATCAATGACCTAAACTCTAAAATGATATATTGGAATTAGTTGGCGGGGCCCCAACACAGAGAAATTGGATTCCCAATTTCTACAGACAATGCTAGTTGGGGTGGGACGACGAAATAAATTTTGCGAAAATATCATTTCTGTCCCACTCCCAGTTCGATTTATGTTTAGCAACTCTAGATTGACCCTATCTTAACATAATTCTTTTTACGCTTCTTTTCTTTCTACTATTCATTACTAAATTAATAAAAAGAAGTGAAGGATAAATTTACAACATCCTTCACTTCTTTTAATCTTATTTATCTTCAGTATTTTGTTTATCTCGTTCAAGTACTTCTTTTAAATACTTTCCTGTATAGGATGACTTTGTCTGAGCAATATCTTCGGGTGTGCCAGTCGCAACAATAGTACCACCGCCACTACCACCTTCAGGACCTAAGTCGATAATATAGTCTGCTGTTTTGATAACATCTAGGTTATGTTCAATAATTACAACAGTATCACCATTTTCAACTAATCGGTTTAATACTTTTAATAATCTGCTAATATCGTCAACATGTAACCCTGTTGTTGGTTCGTCTAGGATATAAATAGATTTACCAGTTGAACGTTTATGAAGTTCAGATGCAAGTTTCACACGTTGAGCCTCACCACCTGATAACGTTGTAGCTTGTTGACCTAATGTGACGTATCCAAGACCAACATCAACTAGTGTTTGTAACTTGCGCTTAATCTTAGGAATATTTTCAAAAAATTGTGTTGCTTCTTCAACAGTCATTTCTAAAATGTCAGCAATATTTTTACCTTTGTAAGTAACCTCTAGTGTCTCACGATTATATCGTTTACCATCACACACTTCACAAGGAACATAAACATCAGGTAAAAAATGCATTTCAATTTTAATAATACCGTCACCTTTACAAGCTTCACAGCGTCCACCTTTTACATTAAAACTAAAACGCCCTTTTTGATATCCTCGGATTTTAGCTTCATTTGTTTGCGCAAACACATCACGTATATCATCAAACACACCAGTATATGTTGCTGGATTAGAGCGTGGCGTTCTACCTATCGGTGATTGATCAATATCAATAATTTTATCAAGTTGATCAATACCTTCAATCTTATCGTACAATCCTGGCTTTACTTTAGATTTATTGATTTTTTGAGCTAATGATTTGTATAATACTTCATTTACTAATGAGCTTTTACCAGAACCTGATACACCTGTAACGACCGTCATGATTGATAGTGGTATGTCCACATCAACGCCTTTAAGGTTGTTACTTCTAGCTCCACGTATAGAAATTTTACGATCTGAAGCCGGTCTGCGATATTCAGGTACGTCAATACGTTTCTTACCACTCAAGTATTGTCCTGTTAAAGATTTTTTATCTTTCATTACCTTTTGAGGTGTCCCACTAGACACAATTTGTCCTCCATGTTCACCAGCACCAGGCCCTATATCCACTAAGTAATCAGCCGCACGCATTGTATCATCATCGTGTTCAACTACAATTAAAGTATTTCCTAAATCTCTCATTTCTTTAAGTGTATTAATTAATCGATCATTATCTCTTTGATGCAGTCCAATTGATGGCTCATCTAATACATATAAGACACCAGTCAAACGCGACCCAATTTGCGTTGCCAATCGAATACGTTGTGCTTCACCACCTGAAAGTGTACCTGAAGCTCTGTTTAGCGTTAAATATTCAAGTCCGACATTATTTAAAAAAGTGAGTCGGGAAATAATTTCTTTCAATATTTGATTTGCAATCGCTTGATCTTGTTCTGACAAATCAATGTTTTTATAATAGTTCAGCGCTTGACTGATTGAGTATTCGACTACTTCACCAATATTTAAACCACCTACATAAACAGATAACGCTTCACGACTCAATCGCTTTCCATGACAAGTTTCACAAGGTAGTTCAGTCATATATTTACTCATCATTTCACGTGTATATTCTGAAGGAGATTCATGGAATCGTCTACTTATATTAGGAACTACACCCTCGAAAACCATTGTTCGTTTTCTAGTACCACCTTGACGTTGTGTAAATGTAAATTCAATTTCTTTGTCACCCGAACCATACAATAAAATATCACGTTGACGTTCTGTTAACTTTTTAAAAGGTTTATCCATATTGATTTTATAAACTTCACAAACACGTTTTAACAATGTTGGATAAAAATCAGAACTCGTCGGTATCCAAGGTTCTATTGCACCTTCGTTTAGCGTCTTATCTTTGTCTGGAACAACCAAGTCTACATCGACTGTTAACTTTTGGCCTAAGCCATCACATGTTGGACAAGCACCAAAAGGACTATTAAAGCTAAACATTCTTGGTTCTAATTCTCCGATTGAAAATCCACATATAGGACAAGCATGGCTTTCTGAAAACTTAAGGTCTTCCCCGTCAATGACATCAACTGTTAATTGTCCTTCTGAAAGCTCTAACGCAGTTTCTATAGAGTCAGCTAGTCGTGTTTCAATTCCATCTTTAACAACTAATCGGTCTACAACAACTTCTATTGTATGATTCTTGTTCTTATCTAATGTAGGTACATCATTTACATCAACAATTTCGCCATCGATTCTTAAACGTACATAACCTTTTTTACCAATATCTTCGATTAGCTTTTCATGACTACCTTTACGATGAGCGATGACAGGTGCTAATAATTGAATCTTTGTACGTGCCTCTAACTCCATAATGCGGTCAACCATTTGTTGTACTGTTTGTGATTCAATTTCTATATTGTGATTTGGACAGTAAGGTTTACCAACACGTGCATATAACAAACGTATATAATCATATATTTCTGTTACTGTTGCAACAGTTGATCTTGGATTTTTACTTGTTGTTTTTTGATCTATTGAAATTGCTGGCGATAATCCTTCGATTGTATCAACATCTGGTTTGTCCATTTGGCCTAAAAATTGACGCGCATAGGCACTTAATGATTCAACATAACGTCGTTGTCCTTCAGCATATATAGTATCGAATGCTAATGACGATTTACCTGACCCAGATAATCCTGTCATAACAATTAATTTATTTTTAGGTAGTTCGATATCAATATCTTTCAAGTTATGCGCACGAGCACCTTTTACTACTATGGATGGTTCTTTCATTTACTTGTCACCCTTCTGCTTTTAATTCAAATAACATATCTCTTAATTCTGTAGCTTTCTCGAAATCTAAATCTTTCGCTGCTTGTTTCATTTCTTTTTCTATATTGTCGATTGTCTTTTGACGTTCTTTTTTCGTCATCTTCTTAGGTATCACAGTTTGTGCTTTGTCATTATTTTCGTCATTTTCAACAGTAGCACTAATTAAATCATGTATTTTTTTATTAATTGTTTTAGGTGTAATACCATGTTTTTCATTATGTTTCATCTGTATTTCTCGACGACGTTGTGTCTCATCAATTGCATACTTCATCGAATCAGTCATTTTATCGGCATACATAATGACTTCACCTTTATCGTTACGCGCAGCTCTACCTATTGTTTGAATTAAAGAGCGGTTAGAACGTAAAAATCCTTCTTTATCTGCATCTAATATGACAACTAGAGAAACTTCTGGTATATCAATACCCTCTCTTAATAAATTAATACCTACGATAACATCATATGTACCCATTCGTAAGTCTCTAATTATTTCGATTCGTTCTAATGTCTTGATTTCTGAATGCAGATAATTAACTTTAATACCCGCTTCTTTCATGTATGTGGTTAAATCTTCACTCATCTTTTTAGTGAGCGTTGTAACAAGTACGCGTTCATTACGTTCAACCCTTGTTTGAATTTCACTTAATAAATCGTCAATTTGATTTTCAGTAGGTCTAACCTCAATCTTAGGATCCAGTAAACCAGTAGGACGAATAATTTGTTCAACCATCTTATCCGTATGTTCAATTTCGTATGGTCCAGGCGTTGCAGATACATACACAAGTTGTTTTGTCTTTTCTTCAAATTCTTCAAATTTAAGAGGACGGTTATCTAATGCACTCGGTAATCTAAATCCATGATCCACCAAAACTTGTTTACGCGCTCTGTCTCCGTTATACATGCCTCGAACTTGCGGTAATGTCACATGTGATTCATCAATCATTACTAACCAATCATCGCCAAAGTAATCCAATAAAGTATATGGTGTCGAACCCAGTGGTCGCAAAGTTAAATGTACGGAATAGTTTTCAATTCCTGAACAGAATCCCATCTCTCGCATCATTTCTAAATCATAGTTGGTACGCTGTTCTAACCTTTGCGCTTCTAGTAATTTATTCTCATTTCGTAATTCTTTCAATCGTTCTTCCAATTCTTTTTCAATACGTTCAATCGCAACTTTCAACTTTTCTTCACGTGTTACGAAGTGAGAAGCTGGGAATATCGCAAAATGTTCTCTTTCTTTCAACACTTCACCTGTTAGGTAGTTAACTTCTCGGATACGGTCAATCTCATCGCCGAAAAACTCAACCCTTATACAAAGTTCTTCTTTAGAGGCTGGGAATATTTCAACTACATCACCACGCACTCGAAACGTTCCTCGTTGGAAATCGATGTCATTTCGTGTATATTGCACATCTACAAGTTTTCTAAGTAATTCACTTCTATCCATTTCCATACCAACTCGAACACTTACTACTAAATCTTTATATTCTTCAGGATTACCTAAACCATATATACAACTTACACTAGCAATAATAATTACATCATCGCGTTCAAATAATGCACTTGTAGCAGAATGTCGTAGTTGATCAATTTCATCATTGATTGAGGCATCTTTTTCAATAAAAGTGTCAGTAGACGGTACGTATGCCTCAGGTTGATAATAATCATAGTAACTTACAAAGTATTCCACCCTGTTTTCAGGAAAAAATTCTTTAAACTCACTATATAATTGTCCTGCTAATGTTTTGTTATGCGCGATAATTAACGTTGGTTTCCCAACTTCTTTAATAACATTACTCATCGTAAATGTTTTCCCTGTGCCAGTTGCACCTAATAAAGTTTGATGTCTTTTCCCCGCTTTAATACCTTCCACGATTTCCTTAATTGCTTGCGGTTGGTCACCTTGAGGCTCAAAATCAGAATGTATTTTAAAAGGATAATGTTCAACCATTGTCACATATACCTCCTCTTTCAACGTATTATTTATATTTCCGCTCAACTCTTCGCTTTCTCATTACATATTTTAGCAAAGTAGTCACACAAAAAGCAAACGTTTGTTCGTAAAAATATCGAACAAAGAAAAACAAACATAGTTGTGCTAACTATGCTTGCCTTAAATCAAATCGTTTATCTTGTTATTTTTAGTATGTAAATACACATTATATTAATCATCATTTTGTTTCAACAAATTTGTTTGAAACATTATTTTAAAGTTAATCTTAGCGATCTTCATCTTGATGTTTATGAAATTCGAGTTGATCTATAATTAAATAACCAGCTAATAATGACACTACATCAATAAAAATAATCCACTCGTTATGGAAATACTCTTTATAGATTGAGGCACCAATTAAAATTAATGTCAGAATAGTACCGACCCATTTACTTCTTGTTATTACACTAAATAATACTACCAAGACACATGGAAAGAATGCTGCGCTAAAATACCATATCATTCATTTTCCTCTTTTCTTTTATTTAAAATGTTCATGGTTGTTTCTCTTAATTCTGTTCTAGGTATAAAGTTTTCAGTCAACATTTCTGGAATGATATTATTAATAAAATCTTGTACAGATGCTAAATGGTCGAATTGAATAATTGTTTCTAGACTCATTTCATAAATTTCGAAAAATAATTCTTCAGGATTACGTTTTTGTATTTCTCCAAATGTTTCATAAAGCAAATCAATTTTATCAGCAACTGAAAGTATTTGGCCTTCTAATGAATCATCTTTACCTTCTTGCAGTCGTTGCTTATAAACATCTCTATATTGTAATGGAATTTCTTCTTCAATAAAGGTCTCTACCATTTCTTCTTCAACTTGCGAAAATAATTTTTTTAATTCACTACTCGCATATTTAACAGGTGTTTTTATATCACCAGTAAACACTTCAGCGAAATCATGATTTAATGCTTTTTCATATAAGCTTTTCCAATTAATCTTTCGTCCATGATATTCTTCAACTGTTGCTAGATATTGAGCAATTTTAGTTACTTTAAAGGAGTGTGCTGCAACATTGTGTTCAAAATATTTAAATTTTCCAGGTAATCTTATAAGTCTTTCCATATCTGATAATCTTTTAAAATATTGATGTACACCCATTTCAATTACCTCCTCCATTAATTAATCATAAATTATACTTTCTTTTTACATATCAATCAATTAAATATCATTTAAATATCTTCTTTATATAACTCTGATTAAATGATACCAAAAAATCCTCTCAACCTGTTACTTAAACAGGCTAAGAGGATAGTCTTGTCTTGATATATTACTTAGTGGATGTAATTATATTTTCCTGGATTTAAAATTGTTCTTGAAGATTTAACATTAAATCCAGCATAGTTCATTTCAGAAACAGTAATTGTTCCATTAGGGTTTACAGATTCAACAACACCAACATGTCCATATGGGCCAGCAGCTGTTTGGAAAATAGCGCCAACTTCTGGTGTTTTATCTACTTTAAATCCTGCAACTTTTGCTGCGTAATTCCAGTTATTTGCATTGCCCCATAAACTTCCTATACTTCTACCTAATTGTGCACGACGATCGAAAGCATAATATGTGCAGTTTCCATAAGCATATAAGTTTCCTCTGTTAGCAACTGATTTATTGTAGTTATGTGCAACAGGTACAGTTGGAACTGATTTTTGTACTTGAGCAGGTTTGTATGCTACATTAACTGTCTTAGCTACTGCTTGCTTAGGTGCTTGCTTAACTACTACTTTTTTAGACGCTTGTTGTACAGGTTGTTGTACTACCTTTTTAGCTTGGCTTGCTTTTCTTACTGGTGATTTAACCGCTTTAGTTTGTTTCACTTTATTTTGAGGCACAAGTGAAATCACGTCACCAGGAAAAATTAAAGGTGTTACACCAGGATTGTATGAATATAATTGATTCAACGTTAAGTGATGCTCTAATGCAATCTTATATAATGAATCGCCAGCAACTACTGTATAAGTTGTCGGTGATTGCGTTTGTGCTTGAACATTTGATACATAATTATGTTGAACAGGTGTTTTTACTTGTGTGCCATGTTGTTGTGCATGTGCTGCATTATTTAAAGCTAAAAAAGCTAACACTGACGAAACCGTCACTGTAAGAGATTTTTTCATCTTGCTGTCATTCCTTTGCTGTTAGAATTTTAAGTATGCAAATACTATAGCACAATACATTTTGTCAAAAGCTATTGTTATAACGATGTAATCAAATGGTTAACAATATAAAAAGAATACAACCTTTTATCATAGTGTAAAATGTATTCATACCATGTAATTGAGAACGTTTTCAACGATTAATTCAATACCTCGAAAATCGCCATAGGTAATATTACTAAATGCACACTGCATATGTTGTTTTAACAAACACAACTTTTAAAAAATATATTCTAACCCTATCTACCCAATTGTACTTAAATATTCATAAACAAATCATATTCCAAAATCTAATTTACAATTTATTTAGCTACCTATAAAAAACCAAAAACCGACGCCCTTTTAGAGCCTCGGTTTTAAAATATATATTAATCGTGTGACATTGTCTGTCTTAAATATGATTCGATAAATGGTCCAATATCTCCATCCATCACTGCATCAACCTTACCTGTTTCTTCGTTCGTACGATGATCTTTCACCATTGAGTATGGATGGAAAACATATGATCTAATTTGGCTTCCCCATCCGATTTCTTTTTGTTCGCCACGAATTTCAGCCATTTCACGTGCCTGCTCTTCCAATTTTAATTGATATAATTTAGACTTTAACATTTTCATAGCTGCTTCACGGTTTTTAATTTGAGAACGTTCATTTTGGTTATTAACAACTATACCTGAGGGGTGGTGGGTAATTCGTATTGCCGATTCAGTTTTGTTAATATGCTGACCACCTGCACCAGAAGCTCTGAATGTATCAACTGTAATATCATCCGGATTGATTTCAATCTCTATTTCATCATTATTAAAATCTGGAATCACGTCACATGATGCAAATGATGTATGACGACGTCCTGATGAATCAAATGGAGAAATTCGTACTAGTCGGTGTACACCTTTTTCAGCTTTTAAATAACCATAAGCATTATGCCCTTTGATGAGCAATGTTACACTTTTAATCCCTGCTTCATCTCCAGGTAAATAATCAACAGTTTCAACTTTAAAACCTTTCTTCTCACAATAACGTTGATACATTCTAAATAGCATATTAGCCCAATCTTGAGACTCCGTGCCACCTGCACCAGGATGTAACTCTAGAATTGCATTATTGGCATCGTGAGGCCCATCTAATAATAATTGCAATTCGTATTCATCCACTTTAGCCTTAAAATAAATGACCTCTTGCTCTAAGTCTTCTTTCATTTCTTCATCAAATTCTTCTTGTAATAAATCCCAAGTAGCATCCATGTCATCTACTTCTGCTTGTAGTGTTTTATAACCATTAACTATTGCTTTTAACGCATTATTTTTATCTATAATATCTTGCGCTTTCGTTTGGTTATCCCAAAAATTAGGTTCTGCCATCATTTCTTCATATTCTTGAATATTAGTTTCTTTGTTCTCTAAGTCAAAGAGACCCCCTAATTTGTGTTAAATCTTGATTATACTTATCTATATTTCGTTTGATTTCTGATAATTCCATAGCCTTCGCTCCTATTTATAATTCAATTCAAGTCATTGATTTGTATCATTTATAATGCTAAATTTTAACATAATTTTGTTAAATAACAATGTTAAGAAATATAAGCACACTGACAATCAGTTTATGCTTTTATTGTTAAAAATCAGTACATTTATCATCGATATATGCCTAAACCTATTTTTTAAAACTAAGTACATAACAACGTTTAACAACTTCTTCACATTTTTTAAAGTATTTAACGCTTGTAAAATAAAAAGACTCCTCCCATAACACAAACTATAGGTGTTTAATTGGAAGGAGTTATTTTATATCATTTATTTTCCATGGCAATTTTTGAATTTTTTACCACTACCACATGGACAATCATCGTTACGACCAACTTGATCGCCTTTAACGATTGGTTTCGGTTTCACTTTTTCTTTACCATCTTCAGCTGAAACGTGCTTCGCTTCACCAAACTCTGTTGTTTTTTCACGTTCAATATTGTCTTCAACTTGTACTACAGATTTTAAAATGAATTTACAAGTATCTTCTTCGATATTTTGCATCATGATATCAAATAATTCATGACCTTCATTTTGATAGTCACGTAATGGATTTTGCTGTGCATAAGAACGTAAGTGAATACCTTGACGTAATTGATCCATTGTGTCGATATGATCAGTCCAATGGCTATCAATAGAACGAAGTAAAATCATACGCTCAAACTCATTCATTTGTTCTTCTAAGATATCTTTTTGACTTTGATATGCTGCTTCAATCTTAGCCCAAACGACTTCGAAAATATCTTCAGCATCTTTACCTTTGATATCATCCTCTGTAATGTCACCTTCTTGTAAGAAAATGTCATTGATGTAGTCGATGAATGGTTGATATTCAGGCTCGTCATCTGCTGTATTAATATAGTAATTGATACTACGTTGTAACGTTGAACGTAGCATTGCATCTACAACTTGAGAGCTGTCTTCTTCATCAATAATACTATTTCTTTCGTTATAGATAATTTCACGTTGTTTACGTAATACTTCATCGTATTCTAAGATACGTTTACGCGCGTCGAAGTTATTACCTTCTACACGTTTTTGTGCTGATTCTACAGCTCTTGATACCATTTTTGATTCAATTGGTGTAGAGTCATCTAAACCTAGTCGGCTCATCATTTTCTGTAAACGTTCAGAACCAAAACGAATCATTAATTCATCTTGTAATGATAAATAGAAGCGACTATCCCCTTTATCACCTTGACGTCCAGAACGACCACGTAACTGGTCATCAATACGACGAGATTCATGTCGTTCTGTACCTATTACTGCTAAACCGCCTAATTCCTCTACGCCTTCACCTAATTTGATATCTGTACCACGACCAGCCATGTTAGTGGCAATAGTAACGGCACCTTTTTGTCCAGCGCCTGCAACAATTTCAGCTTCACGTTCATGATTTTTCGCATTTAACACATCATGACGGATACCACGTTTTTTTAGTAAATTTGAAATATATTCAGAAGTCTCAACTGCAACAGTACCTAATAGCACTGGTTGCCCTGCCTTGTGTTTTTCAACAACATCTTCTACTACTGCATCAAATTTACCTTTTTGGCTAATGTAAATTAAATCAGACTTATCGTTACGTTGCACAGGTTTATTTGTCGGAATTTGAGTTACTGTCATGTTATAAATATTTCTAAATTCTTCTTCTTCAGTTTTAGCTGTACCTGTCATACCCGCAAGTTTATTGTACATTCTGAAATAGTTTTGGAATGTAATAGACGCCATAGTTTTAGATTCATTTTGAATTTGAACGCCTTCCTTCGCTTCAATAGCTTGGTGTAAACCTTCCGAGAAACGACGGCCTGGCATTGTACGTCCTGTAAATTGGTCGACAATTAATACTTCGCCATCAACAACCATATAGTCTACGTCACGTTGCAATGTAACGTGCGCACGTAAAGCTGTGTTGATATGACTAATAACATCAACATTTTGTACATCATATAAGTTTTCAACTTTGAACATACGTTCAGCTTTATCCGCACCTTGTTCTGTTAAATGTACTGCTTTTGTTTTTTCATCATATTTATAATCTTCGTCCTGCTTTAACATTTTCGCAAAAACATTTGCTTGTGTATAAAGTGACGTTGACTTTTCAGCTTCACCAGAAATAATTAATGGCGTACGTGCCTCATCAATTAAAATTGAGTCAACCTCATCAATGATTGCGAAATGTAATGGACGCATTACTCTATCTTCAGAATAATTCACCATGTTATCTCTTAAATAGTCAAAACCTAACTCATTGTTAGTACTGTAAGTAATGTCTTGCGCATATGCTTCACGTTTTTCTTCAGTCGTCTTACTGTTTAAGTTTAATCCGACAGTCAAACCTAAGAAGTTATATAACTCAGCCATTTCTTCACTTTGAACACTTGATAAATATTCATTGACTGTAATAACGTGAACACCTCTACCAGCTAATGCATTTAAGTATGTTGGCATTGTCGCTGTTAACGTTTTACCTTCACCTGTTCTCATCTCAGCGATATCACCTTTATGAATTGCAATACCACCCATAATTTGAACTTTATATGGTGTCATATTGAATACACGTTTAGAGCCTTCTCTAACAAGTGCATATGCTTCTGGTAAAATTTTATCTAAATAATCATTTTGCTTTTTGACATTATCAATGTCAGCTAATTCTGTTTGGAATTGTTTCGTTTTATTACGAATTTCTTCATCAGTTAAAATTGCCGTTTTTTCTTCTAAAGCGATTACTTTATCAGCAAGTTTACCTAACTGTTTAATTTCTTTATTATTGCCATCAAGAATTTTTGATAAAAATCCCATTTCGTTCGCTCCTTTAGCTAAAAAACTGTTTGGCCTACAACAATATATCTTATCATTTATAGTTAGAAAATTATACTTATTTACTCATTTGTAGAATCAATATAAATATATTTATGACATACTTCATTCACATTCTGTTGACAACAAGTTTATCACTAATAAATATATTCTCAATACGCAATTATACTTTTTAATAAATTATATTATAAATATTTTACGATTTTTGACTTAGACTATACAATAGACTGACATACTATTATTAACTTAACATTCAAATATATACATCCATTAACATTAGCATAGTCACTATGTTTCATTCAACAAATTGCACAAACGAACTGTGAAATAGTTAGAAATTGCTTTTGAAGTCTAAAAAAAGCACTTGTGCAAAAACACAAGTGCTTTAAACTTAATTTATTGTTCACTAGTTTGAATCAAGCCATATTTACCGTCTTTACGGCGGTAAACGATACTTGTTCCATCAGTTTCTCTGTCTGTGAATACAAAGAAATCATGACCTAATAGATTCATTTGTAATACCGCTTCTTCTGAATCCATTGGTTTTAAGCTGAATTCTTTTGAACGAATAATTTCTATCTCGTTATCATCGTAAGCGTCATTATCAACTTGTGTTTCTTGCATTTCTTGTAATTCGGCAACAAACACTTCTTGATCTCCTCGATCACGGCTCTTACGATTAATACGTGTTTTATATTTTCGAACTTGTCTTTCAAGTTTATTATTAATTAAATCAATACCTGCGTATAAATCATCGTTTCGCTCTTCAGCTCTTAACGTAACATTTTTCAATGGAATTGTTACTTCAATTTTAGTAGCTGAATTTGAATAAGTTTTAACTTTAACATGCGCCACTGCATTTGGTACGTCATTAAAATAACGTTCCAACTTACCAATTTTTTCCTCAATATAGTTGCGAATAGCATCTGTGATAGTGAGGTTATCTCCATGAATTTCAAATCTAATCATAGTAATCTCTCCTTAAACCTCTTTATTGGTAACTCTTTATTATATTTTAACATTTTTACGCTATCGTGCAAACGCAAACACTTTGAATTTTCTGATATTTTTAGCATATAATTTACACCCTGCACGATGAATTGTTAATCCAGTTGTATAAATATCGTCAACGAGTAATATTTCCTTGCCGTTCAAATCTAATTCCGTATCAATAATAAATGGATTTTCATCTGCCAGACGCTCTTTCTTAGTTAAATGAGACTGTTTTGGTCTATTTGACATCTTTAAAATCTTATCAAAGCGAATCCCTTTAGCTTTTAGTACTGCTTCTACCGGGTTAAATGTTCTAGATAAATCATGTGCCGGCGAAGAAGGAATTGGCACAATATAGTCATAAGATGTTTGTGGTATTTCAATCAAATGTGCCAATAATTCACATAAATAATAGTCTTTCAAAAATTTATACTGATGTATCATCTCTTTCATTAAACCATCATATTGAAATTGACAATATAATTGTTCCATTAAATTAAAGTGTGCCGATAGAAACTTGCAGTCTAAACAATACGCTTCATTTTGATTTAAGTATTTTAAGCATCTTGAACATCGCCTTGCTTTAATATCAAGTTTAATATTGTCCCAATTCTCTTTGCATCTGTCACATAATCTATTAGGTTTCTTGAACAAATTATAAATGGTTATATTTTCATATAACTTAGCACCACAACTCAAACAATTATTCATCAATCCAACCTCTTTTTAATGCTAATTTGTTCATCTTTTGAATCTCTTTTTTAGCTTGAATCATATTCATACTTACTCCTTCATGAAAAAACAATACTTTTCCAGTAGGACATTCTAATTTTCGTCCAACACGTCCAGCAATTTGTATTAAAGCCTCTTGAGTATATTGATGCGCATCGATAACAACCACATCCAAATTTGCCATTGTAAATCCACGTTCTAATATTGTCGTAGTAAAAATGACATCAAATTGTCCATTCCTTAATTGTTCAACTTTTTCAAAGCGAAAAACATCCTCGCTATGGACATATGTTAATTTAGTAATTTTCTGCTTATAAACCGAAAATGTTTTAATCATTGTTTCTATATTGTTAAAAAACACCAGTGTATAACGTTGTTTATTAATTTGATCTTGTAAAATTCGATATAACATTTTCTGAATCTTATTATTATTGAGTTTGAAATAGCGATATTTAGGAACTGGAAGTGATTTTTTATGAAAGCGAGCTGGCAATTTAATTACATTTTCGTGGGGAATCTCTGACAGAAGTTGTTTCGGTGGTGTTGCTGTCATATAAATTGTTGCATGTTCAACTTTAGAAGATGACTTCAATGCTTGTTGTAAACTTTTATCCATTGATAAAGGAAAGGCATCGACTTCATCAATAAAAATAGTATCAAAGTGCTGTTTGAATCGGTAAAGTTGATGCACTGTGCATACAACAAAATGCCCTTCAAATTGTTGACTTGATTGCTGGTGTAGTATGTCTATATCTTCATTAAGAAATGCGTCTTTAATACGTTTACTAATTTCTACAACAACATCTACACGTGGTGACACAATAGCTATATTATCTCCCTGTCGTCTTGCATATTGAATGCCTTGAAACATCATTTCTGTCTTACCTGCACCTGTTACTGCATATAACAAAATCGTTTGTCTCATTCTAATGGCTCGAACAATATGTTCTGAGGCATAAGACTGCTGTTCCGACAATTCAAATGAGAGATGATAATAGGCTTGTGATGAACTTTGCGAACTCTCTGTTATTTTATATCTTGTTACATTATCCATTCGACCCAGTGATATACAATTTCTGCAATATACAATTTTTTTGGAATGTACTGAGGAATCATACTGATAAAAATGCTTTGGATTTGTACTTTCACATTGAACACAATAATAGTTTGAATTTTGTTTGATGACACCTGTTACTTCTTTTTTAATTTTTTCATTAGTAAGTGAAGTATGAGGATGAATTAATTTCCCGTAATGTTTAATGCTTAAAACCTCATTTCAACGTAAAAAAGAGTCTAATATTATAATGATTTTCTTATATCTTTAGCATTTTGACATTCAAATGATGAACATTTAAAGCCATGTATGCAAGAGATAATTTCCAATTACAATATAGACTCTTTTATTAAAATTTTATAATTATGTTAATCTTATTTTTCTGCCAACATAGCCTAAACCTAATCCACCAGAACCTAAATGTGCTGCAACAACTGGACCAAACTCAGAGTATGCTACTTGATAACCTGAAGGACAATCTTCTTGTAACTTTTTGTATAACGCTTGACCATCTTCAAAATGATCTCCATTTATGACAAATAAAGTTACTTCTTCAAAGTCTTTTACAATGTCTAACACTTTCTTTTCTAATGTTTGAATGGCACGCTTTTTAGTACGAACTTTTTCTTCTGGTATAATCTTGCCATCTTCAAACTTAAGAACTGGCTTCATTTTTAATAATGTTCCAACCCATGCTTGAGCACCAGTAATTCGACCACTTTTTTGTAAATTCTTTAAGTCATCAACAATTAAATATGCACCAGTGTGTTCACGCATATTAGTTAAATCATCAATAATTTGCTGTGGTTCGTATCCTTCTTCAACCATTTCAATAGCACGTAATACATAACAACCTTCAATCATTGCTGCAAGCTTACTATCAAATGCATGTACATTAACACCTTCAACCATTTCCCCTGCTTGATAACTAGATTGATAACTTCCACTAATTCCACTTGATAAGCAAATGACAATGATATCTGTGTAACCTTGATCTCTTAGCATTTCATATTTAGTAATCCATTCGCCAATTGCTGGTTGGCTTGTTGTTGGAATCGTTTGAGACGATGCCATTTTATTATAAAATTCTTCAATTGCTATTTCATTACTTTCTGTAAAGTTCTTCCCATCATCAAAAGTCACACTTAATGGCGCTATTTGAATATTATATTTATCGATTAAGTCCTGCGACAGATAACTTGTAGAATCGGTCATCACAGCAATTTTCATAGTCGTCCTCCTAAAATATACTCATAGCAATGATACAATATTTCAGTTAAAAAGAAAATGGCAATCAAACGATTTATAGTCATGTCATTTTCAGTGTATAATGAAGATTAAATAATCTTAAGCTTATGAATTAAGGAGTTATTATGACACAAAATATCATTACTGTTAAAAAAGAACACATTATTGAAAATGTGATTAGTAAATCAAAATTCATTGCTCATATCAAACCTGTTCAAAATGAAGATGAAGCTAAAGCATTTATTGCTGCAATAAAAAAAGAACATAAAGATGCCACTCATAATTGTTCTGCATATACTATTGGACCTGAAATGAATATTCAAAAAGCGAATGATGATGGTGAACCGACAGGAACTGCCGGTGTCCCAATGTTAGACATATTAAAAAAGCTCGATGTTCATAATGCGTGTGTCGTAGTAACAAGATATTTTGGTGGTATTAAATTAGGTGGCGGCGGTTTAATTCGCGCCTATAGCGGTGCTGTTAGAGACGTCATTTATGATGTCGGACGTGTCGAACTACGAGAAGCAGTACCATGTATAGTAACACTGAATTATGATCAAACTGGTAAATTTGAATATGAATTAGCTTCAACTCATTTTATGTTAAGAAACCAAACATACACTGATAAGGTAAGCTACTATATCGATGTCGTTAAAAGTGACTATGAAGCGTTTATTAACTTTTTAAATCAAATGACTGCTGGAAATTTCGATTTGACTGAAGAAACTCCAAAGCAGTTACCTTTCGATATACCAACTGAATAAAAATAAAAACACTAGCTTAGGATGGCTAACTCTAATTGCGTATTGTTACTTTGCAATTTTGAAAGCACGTTCCATGCTAGTGTTTTTTGTGAGTATGCCTTCCTTTATAACAACATAAAAGTACAGACATCATTTTTTATTTTATTACTTACCGTTTTAAAATCTAATCTTCTTTGTGTGACGATTTCCGACTAATTAAATTTAATATTGGTCGGTAGTTGTTATCTATTAATCCTGTAAATTCAACAATTAATTCAATGCTAAATATGATTAATATAAACATTAATACAACACCTAATGGTGGCGATACATACAAGATAATGCTCGAAAGACTAAATAAAATAGAGATTGAATAGATTAATAATACTGTTTGTCTATGTGTGTAGCCTAATGCTAATAGTTTATGATGCAAATGCGATTTATCAGCTTGCATTATATGCTGCCCTTTTTTCACACGTCGAATCATTGCGAACAAAGTATCAATGAATGGCACTGCTAGGATAACAATTGGGAAGAACAATGCAATAATTGTAATATTTTTGAATCCGAGCAAAGAAAGGAATCCGATGATAAATCCAATCATTAAAGCCCCACTATCACCTAAAAATATTTTGGCAGGATGGAAATTGTAAAATAAAAACCCAATTAAAGAGCCTAATAAAACACAACAAATCATCGTTATGAAAATATTAGCTTGTAAAATTGCAATGAATCCTATTGTAATGAGTCCTATTGCAGAAACACCCGACGCCAAACCATCGAGTCCATCAATTAAGTTAATTGCATTTGTAATAGCAACAATCCAAATCACAGTAATTGGAATACTAAGAAATCCAAAATGAATCGTTGTACCCATTGGCAACGAAATAAAATCAATAGTCACACCATAAAAAGCAACTACTAAGGCAGCGGCAATTTGACCAGCCAATTTTATATACGGTTTCAAATCGTAGATATCATCTACAAGCCCAAGTACGTACATAATAATCGCACCAATAATAAGTGGTTTGATTTCTGTTTCAATAGGATGACCAATCCAAATACCTATTAAAAATGAAAAGAGAATCACTGTACCACCCATAACTGAAATAGGTTTAGTGTGTACTTTTCTAAAATTTGGTTTATCAACTAAATTTAATCTTTTCGATATTGCAATAACAATTGGTGTTATCGTCAAACTGACAATCATTGTTACTGCAACTAGTAATAATGTAACCATTTATTCACCTTCATCGATATTAATTGTTTTTAACGTTATATTTATTTAATATTGTCTTTATAGAATGATATATCTATTTTCTTCGTATATCTTATAGCTTTATTATAAATTAATTCGCTCAATTAATGATATCATATTTACAACTATACGATTCATTTCTTATATATCGCCTATTATTCATTTTTTCATCATATCATTTAAGGCAACATTTTAACATCAAAGTCTATATCATACATTAATTTTATATGTAAACTAATGACAAATTGTAAGTTTTCACTTACAATAGCTAGTGGTCAATTAAAGGAGTCGATTCAGACATGTTCGAAGCATTTATATACAATATATCTGTTATAGTCGCTGGAATCTATTTATTCCATCGCTTACAGTATTCAGAAAACAAACGTATGGTTTTTTCTAAGGCTTATGTCACTGTTTTAATGACAATCGTATCATTATTATTATCTGTCTACCCTATCCCTTATCGTGAAGATTATTTAATTCACTTAACATTCGTTCCTTTATTGTTTTTAGGTAGATTTACAAATATGGTCTATACATTATCTGCCACAGTAATTGTAGCAATTGTTGAAATTGTAGTATTTAACAACTCGATTATGTACGGTGTTACGTTGATTGTAATTGCCGCAGTAACAAGTGCTATTGGACCATTTTTAAAACAAAATGATGTGCTATCATTATTAATACTTAATGTTGTTACAATAATCATTTTATTTGGTGTCGCATTAGTGAGTCCTATTTACACACTATCGGAAGTTATCATTTTAATACCAATTTCATTAATTATCACTTTAGCTTCTGCGATAACATTTGTCGATATTTGGCATTTCTTCTCACTCGTAAATCGTTATGAAAACGAAGATAAATATGATTACTTAACAGGCTTAGGCAATGTAAAAGAATTTGATAGACATTTAAATGAAATTTCACGAAAAGCTGAAAAAGAACATCAAAGTATCGCATTATTATTAATCGATATCGATGGATTTAAAGATGTCAATGATACCTACTCACACAAATCAGGTGATGCTGTATTAAAACAAATGTCTCAATTACTTAAAAACTATGTGCCGAATCAATTTAAAATTTTTAGAAATGGTGGCGAAGAGTTCTCAGTTGTCATTCACAATTATTCACTTGATCAAAGTGTTAAATTAGCTGAAAATATTCGTTCGGGTGTTGAAAAATCATCATTCCATTTACCAAACAAAGAAGTTATTAAATTGTCAGTATCTATCGGTGTTGGTTATTTAACAGATGACGATCCAAAATCACAGCGTAAAGTGTTTAAAGATGCAGACGATATGGTGCATGTAGCCAAAAATCAAGGGCGAAACAAAGTAATGTTTAACCCTATTATCAATTTATAACAACGACAAAACTGTTAATCCTTTGCTATTATTAAATCATAGTATAATAGCAAAGATTAACAGTTTTTCTTATTTAAATTTGAACCATACAAGTTCATCATACTAACATAAAGTCTCACTATTGAAAGTTGCAACAACAAGTTGTAAACTTCAATTGTTCAAATAAATAACACATATCATTGGAGGTGAATTGATATGCCAGATTCAATCACAATTATAGATGAAAACAAAGTGATTGATGTTGTATTAATTGCAGGTAGAATTTTACTTGAATCAGGTGCTGAAACATATCGAGTTGAAGATACAATGAACCGTATCGCACATAGTTATGGTCTTCATAATACATATAGTTTTGTCAGTTCAACTGCAATTATTTTTTCATTAAACGATCGAACAAGTACAAGATTAATTCGTGTACAAGAGCGTACAACAGATTTAGAGAAAATCGCTTTAACGAATAGTCTTTCACGTAAAATATCAAATAAAGAACTCACAATTGATGAAGCTAAATCTGAATTTATTCATTTACAGCATGCATCATTACAATATTCTTTTTTAACGAATTTCTTTGCAGCTGCCATTGCATGTGGCTTCTTCCTATTTATGTTTGGAGGTGTCGCATCAGATTGTTGGATTGCAGTCATTGCTGGTGGATCCGCATTTTTAACATTCAGCTTTGTGCAACGCTATATACAAATTAAATTTTTCTCAGAGTTTGTTGCAGCCGCTGTGGTCATATCAATTGCAGCTACATTTACTAAATTAGGTATTGCAACCAATCAAGATATCATTACTATAGCCAGTGTCATGCCACTTGTCCCTGGTATATTAATTACCAATGCCATTCGAGATTTATTAGCGGGTGAATTACTTGCAGGTATGTCTCGCGGTGTTGAAGCTGCATTAACAGCATTCGCAATCGGTGCTGGTGTCGCTATCGTTTTATTAATCATTTAAGGAAGGACTGTTAAAGCATGCTATTTTATTTATTTCATTTTACAATCAGCTTTATATCAACAGTACTTTTCTCTATCATTTTCAATGCACCCAAACGTCTCTTAGTAGCATGTGGATTTGTAGGTGCCATTGCATGGACGATTTACCAATTAACGGTAGATTTAGAGTTTGGAAAAGTTGGCGCTTCATTTTTGGGAAGCTTAATTTTAGGCTTAATGAGTCATACTATGAGTCGCAGATATAAACGACCGGTAATTATATTCATAGTGCCAGGCATTATACCATTAGTACCTGGTGGTGCAGCTTATCAAGCGACTCGTTTTTTAGTATCGAATGATTATACAAGTGCTGTAAATACATTTTTAGAAGTTACACTGATTTCAGGTGCGATTGCTTTCGGTATATTAGTTTCTGAAATTCTATATTACCTATACACACGTATCAAACAACTGTATGGTAAAATCAAAGGTAAGACATATAAAAAATCTTACAACATGAATAATAGAGTTTAAGGGGTCGAATATAATGAAGAACCAATTGATAGATAGATTAACAAGATATACGACAATTGATACGCAATCTGATCCAAAATCTACAACAACACCTTCAACTGAAAAGCAATGGGATTTGTTACATTTATTAGAAAAAGAATTACAACAATTAGGATTGCCAACTGATTTAGATGAAAATGGCTACTTATTTGCTACATTAGAAAGTAACATCGATGTCGACGTCCCAACAGTTGGATTTTTGGCGCATGTTGATACATCACCTGATTTCAATGCTTCAAATGTTAAACTGCAAATTATTGAAAACTATGATGGTAAGCCATACAAACTAGGCAATACTAAACGTGTCTTAGATCCTAAAGTATTTCCAGAACTTAACAGTTTAGTTGGTCATACATTAATGGTAACTGATGGTACATCGTTACTAGGTGCAGACGATAAAGCGGGTATTGTGGAAATTATGGAAGCTATTTGTTATTTACAAGAACATCCAGAAATTAAACATGGTACCATTCGCATTGGATTTACACCAGACGAAGAAATCGGTCGTGGTCCACATAAATTTGATGTTGACCGCTTCAATGCCGATTTTGCTTATACTATGGATGGTAGTCAATATGGAGAATTACAATATGAAAGCTTTAACGCTGCTGAAGCGATTATTACATGCCACGGTGTGAATGTACATCCTGGTTCAGCTAAAAATGCAATGGTAAACGCAATACGTTTAGGTGAACAATTCGATAGTTTGCTACCTGATAGTGAAGTTCCGGAGCGAACAGAAGGATACGAAGGCTTTTATCACTTAATGAACTTTGAAGGAACTGTTGAAAAAGCAACTTTGCAATACATTATTCGTGATCATGATAAAAAACAATTCGAATTGCGTAAGAAACGTATTTTAGAAATACGTGACGATATCAATGCCCATTTTGAAAATTATCCAGTTAAAGTTGATATATCGGATCAATATTTCAATATGGCAGAAAAAATATTACCATTGCCTCATATTATTGATATACCTAAACGTGTCTTTGCCAAATTAGATATTCCAGCAAACACTGAACCTATTCGCGGTGGTACAGATGGTTCACAATTGTCATTTATGGGGTTACCAACTCCAAACATCTTTACAGGTTGCGGTAACTTCCACGGCCCATATGAATATGCATCCATTGATGTCATGGAAAAAGCAGTACAAGTAATCATTGGAATTGTAGAAGATATCGCTGAAAATCACTAAAAACAAACGATTATATACTAGTTCAACTCAAGCTTAATTAATATAAAAAATCACGCTAACATTCAGTGCAATGATAGCGTGATTTTTCATATTTTTTACGTATACTTTCGATCTTCTAATTCGTTTTGCTAACCATCATAAATGTTATTAACCATCATGACAGCATCACCAATTTAGTCCTTCTTTACTAAACCTCAACATTAAAATGTGTTTTCAACAGTTTTAAAGACTGAACAGTATAATGCCTAATTTGTAATCCCATTTTAAAGTCAGTATAACTTTCCGGCATATCGATAAAGGTATTAAACATTGCTGTAATCCCTTGTGATTCAAATAAATCAAACTTTTCAGCAGTTGCACAAATTGCAATGGCAACCTTTTGATGTTTATGACAAAGTTCTGCAATACGCAATGTTGTCGTTTCTAGCAACTGATCATTTTCGTTTAATCCTTCTCCAAAAATAATTAAATCCGCTTGTTCAACTAAATTTTCTAAATGTGTTAGTTGGTCTACTAATGCATGACTGGTTAATATTTCAACTTGATACAGTCCATTCAAGACTGCTGCAATTCCACCACCAGCACCACCACGTTCAACTGGACCAATTGCAATTTTCAATTCACTTTTAAATAACTCACTAAAATACCAAATTAAATTATCGATTTCTGCTGCTTGATTATGATTCAACTGATGCGCATCATAAGTTTGCATGATTTCACTTTGCTTACCATATAATCGACTTGAAAAATCCGACATTACTTGAATTCTTGCTGTTTCCATTTTAGGGTGTAAGTTTGACATATCCATACGACGAATATATTTAATTACACCAGCACCTTGTCTCATATCTACGACACGCCCTTCGTCATCATAGAATTGAGCACCTAATGCTTGTAACATACCTGCACCAGCATCAAAACTATCAATCCCACCTAGTGAAATTACAACATGTTTTGCGTCGTTATCTAATGCATGTTTAATCATTTCTCCTAAACCATAACTTGTTCGTTCAACAATTGGTTTTTTACCTTTTAAAAATAAATTCCCCTCGATAACGGTCATCCCTGTATCAGTTTGTCCGTAAACACCTTCAACTTCATTCATATCTGCATCATGTACTGGTATACGATACTTTTGCCCAGATTGCCATAAAAATACAGAATCTAATAATTCATGTCTTCCATTAAACAATGGTACTTGAACTACATCTGCAGTTTCAATTTGGCTTGCAACTGCCTCTTCAACATATCTATTAGCTTGATAACTCGAAATAATTCCATGAAACTCATCCATGGCTACTAATACTTTCATAACCTTGACCACCTTACTTTATTATTTGTTGTGATACGTTTTTTATTCTTAAAAGATTAATCTTAAATTTTAGATTTTATCTCGTGATTATATGCGAACATTTTACATGACATGATTATTAATTATTCCAGTAAATAACAGTATGTTTCTTCTGGCTTAGCATGTATTTCCTATTAAACTAACTTACAAATCATGTTTAAATTTTCTTATTGGATTCGTCGTTTTCCAAAATATTTTCAATAAAAATACTCGAATACATTATACATATGTTTGTAAAAAAGTACTAACTTAACTACTTCTATAGGTTACAAAAAATAAAAGGTCAGAACATCATTATAGCCGAACTACCCTGATTCACACGAATTTAAGTTGTGCTATTCACGTCTAGTAGTGTAAGGCAAAATGTTCCAACCCTATATTTTCATTATTCTTCTGCTTGTGCTAATGACGACACATTAATATCACCGTGGTCTCGATTCCAAACCATTTCACCATTTACAAAATAAAATGCTTGAGGTGATTCATGTTTAACATTCGTTTTTTTAGCAATATAATCTGACAAATCGCGTTCTTGTTGGACAATCAAATAATAACCGTCCATATCGCGTTCATATAAAAATTTATTAAATTGATCGTACGCATTTGCCGATATTGGACAAGTTTCACTATGTTTTAATACAAAAACATATTTATTTTCCTCAATAACCTGTTCAAATTGGTCAATTGAACTTAGCTTTATAGCCACTCTATTCACCTCTAAAAATATTTATCACATTTAAATAGCATCTGCGTGACATTTTTATACATATAGTTAATATCAATGTTTACCATTATACACATAGTAAGTTGACATGTTAACCATAAATTCAAAATTTTTAACTTTGAAAAATGATTATAGTTATTTTTCTTCTAATTTTTCAAGCTTTTTTTCAAAGGCTTTATCGCCGTGAGTTATATCTATACCCTTTTTCGGCAACTTATCTACATCGACTTTTGATAACTTCTCACTAACCTTTATTGTTTCAATACGTGTATTATAATAGTTCTGCAGACTGTAATACATTTCTATTGCGTTTTTCCTTGCATTATTAACATGCTTATCACTAATATTAGTTTGGTTAATATCGGTAATTTGTTTTTCAATCATTGGCATAATGTGATTTTTAATCGCGCCTTTTACTTCATTTTCTTTACTATCATCTAGGTTCTTCTTCGCAGTATCTCTTAACGCTTTATTATTATGTTCTAATTTTGTCGTAAGATTAGTTGCTTCACTTTTATTATCAGCTAATTTAATTTCTGATTCAACTTTGTATCTATTTTTTTCAAATTGTTTCGTATAATCTAAAATGTCTTCGTTATACTTGATAGATTGATTACATAAACCTATGAATTTTTTTAATTGATATATCGCATCCTTCTTCTCATTTGCAAGCGTCATATATTCTTTTTTTAATTTCTTAACTTTCATTGTATCATCAGGCAAATTTTTTGCTGACTTATAATATGCTTCAAATTTAGGTATGAGATGGTTTTTAACATCTTCTTGTAGTGCCTTAAATTCTTTACTATTTTTATCAGTTGTATCAGTTTTACTTAGATGATCAATTTCTTTCAAATGTATATTATCCATGACATGTTGTAATTCTTTTTGTTTTTGCTCAACATCTTTAAATTGCTTAGTAAATTGATGTTGTGCCTCTTTTTCTTTATTACCACAAGCACTTATTACTACAAATAAAATCGCTAAAACAGCGATAATAACAATTTTTTTCATGATTGCACTCCTTAACAGATTCATTATACAAAAACATGTTTATTATGAAAATGAATTATGTTATAGTATTCCAGACTTTATCGTGATTAAATTAATTTTCAATATCAAAGGAGTTTATCATGTATTCAAATGTTCAACCATTCATTAATAGTGATTTAACTAATTGTTTTCAATCACAATACACCGAAATTGAATCATTATTATTCAACCTCTTAGACAGCCCAGTAAAATATACAAAACATATTGGTGGTACGCATCATTTTAAATATTCAACAGAGCCAATTTTAGATATTTTAGTAGGTGTAGAAAATTTGCATGATATTACATCCTTAGATGAAAAACGTTTAAATTATGTTGGGTTTTATCGCTTGCATCATAAATATAATAAGAAAGTTATGATGGCGAAGTTTAATAATTTTCATGAACTAAAACAACAGGTGCGTCTACATATCATTCAAATGAATACCCAAACATTTGAATCTTATCTTGCACTTGATTATCTCTTATCGACTAATGATGAGATTGCTTTACAATTCAATACTAAAAAGCATCAAATATTGCAACATAGCTTTACAATTAGACAATATGAGATGCAAAAGCAAAAATACTTTGAAAAACTATGTAAAAAATACTTATAACGACAATAGTGCCGTATTTTATAATTATACTAATTCTAATACTTTCTTTTCAATTTTCGCAAATGAATTTTAAAATTGGTATAATACTATATGATATTAAAGACACGAGAAAGGATGTACTGAGAAGTGATAAATAAAGACATCTATCAAGCTTTACAACAACTTATCCCAAATGAAAAAATTAAAGTTGACGAACCTTTAAAACGATACACTTATACTAAGACAGGTGGTAATGCCGACTTTTATATTACCCCTACTAAAAATGAAGAAGTACAAGCAGTTGTTAAATATGCCTATCAAAATGAGATTCCTGTTACATATTTAGGCAATGGCTCAAATATTATTATCCGTGAAGGTGGTATTCGTGGCATTGTAATTAGTTTATTATCACTAGATCATATCGAAGTATCTGATGATGCGATAATAGCCGGTAGCGGCGCTGCAATTATTGATGTCTCACGTGTTGCTCGTGATTACGCACTTACTGGCCTTGAATTTGCATGTGGTATTCCAGGTTCAATTGGTGGTGCTGTGTATATGAATGCTGGCGCTTATGGTGGCGAAGTTAAAGATTGTATAGACTATGCGCTTTGCGTAAACGAACAAGGCTCATTAATTAAACTTACAACAAAAGAATTAGAGTTAGATTATCGTAATAGCATTATTCAAAAAGAACACTTAGTTGTATTAGAAGCTGCATTTACTTTAGCTCCTGGTAAAATGACTGAAATACAAGCTAAAATGGATGATTTAACAGAACGTAGAGAATCTAAACAACCTTTAGAGTATCCTTCATGTGGTAGTGTATTCCAAAGACCGCCTGGTCATTTTGCAGGTAAATTGATACAAGATTCTAATTTGCAAGGTCACCGTATTGGAGGCGTTGAAGTTTCAACTAAACACGCTGGTTTTATGGTAAATGTAGACAATGGAACTGCTACAGATTACGAAAACCTTATTCATTATGTACAAAAGACCGTCAAAGAAAAATTTGGCATTGAATTAAATCGTGAAGTTCGCATTATTGGTGAACATCCAAAGGAATCGTAAGTTAAGGAGCTTTGTCTATGCCTATAGTTTATGGTTCATTAATCGATACTGAAACACGCTGTCGCCATTATTTTACCGAAGAAGATATTATTGCTATTAAATTTAAATGTTGTAATAAATACTATCCATGCTATAAGTGCCATAATGAGTTTGAAAAGCACGCCATTAAGCGTTGGTCTGAGCCTTCATTTAACGAAAAAGCAATCTTATGCGGTGTATGCAAACACGAATTAACAATCAATGAATATATGATGGTTGAACGTTGTCCAAATTGTCAATCTCGATTTAACAATCGCTGCAAATATCATTATCATATTTATTTCGAAATTTAAACAACATAGCCAAAACATTATAGGGAGTGGGACAGACATGATAAAGCACCACTTCTATAGAATTCCTTTTTGATATTCTCTATGTTTGGGCCCCGCCAACTTGCATTGTCAGTAGAAATTGGAAATCAAATTTCTCTATGTTGGGAGCCCACTGGTATTGAAATGAACTTGTTACAAGTACATGTTCATTCAACCAACGACAAACAACAGAACATTTTAGAGTCTAGGACATTGATTAACGTCCCAGATTCCTTTTTTAAAAGAAAAGTGGGGAACAATGATTAAGACCTTTAACCATTGTTCCCCACTTTTAAAATTATTTTACAACTTTTTCAAGTTCCTCAATTTGTTTAATTGTAGTTGTAGTTGATCCAGCTGCAAAGTACCATAATTTAGGATCTAAATTATAAACTTTGTCTTCTTTAATTGCTTTAACATTTTTTAATACAGGATTATTTAATGCTTGTTTCGCAGTTGATTTACCACTTACAGCCTGTCCTCTATCCATTGCTAAAATAACATCTGGATTTTCTTTATTAATGTATTCGTTAGAGACATTTTGTCCGTGGTTACTATTGCTTACTTTTTTATCAACCGCGTTGAAACCTAATGTATCGTAAACTAATCCACCGAAACGACCTTTAGGTCCATAAGTAGATAATTCACCTTCATTAACTAATAAATACATAACTGATTTGTTGAACTTCTTAGTTTTATCTTTCATTGAAGCAATTTTGTTATCTAAATCTTTATTTAATTCTTTAGCTTTATCTTCTTTGTCGTAAATTTTACCGATATTTTCAGTGTTTTGTTTCATTGAACCAATTAAGTTCTTTTCATCTGCACCAACATAAACAATTTTTGCTTTTGGTGCAGCTTTTTTGAATTCATCTAAATTCTTTTGATTAGCTGTACGGCCTGAGATAAAGATTACTTCTGGTTTTGTTGCTGCAATTTTATCGAAATTAACTTCTTTCAAGTTACCAACATTTGTATACTTGTCATCTTTAAATGACTCTAAGAAGTTCGGTAATGACTTGCCGCCTTCCCCTTTAGGTAATGCTTTTACTTTGTCTGATAAGCCCATTTCTTTCATTACATCTAATGCACCATAATCTAATACAACTGCATTTTTAGGATTTTTTGGTACTTCAACAGTTTCTTTAACTTTTTTAGCATCGCTACCATCTTTTTTCTCGCCACGCATTTTATAGTTGTTTTCAATTTTCACTGTATCTTTAGAACCTTTAGTTTCTGATTTTGATTGTTCTTTATCAGAATTGTTACCACATGCTGCTAATAAAAACATTACTGCTACTACTAAATATAAGACTGTTTTCTTCATAATATAATTTTCTCCTCTTTTGGCTTAATCTGTGTGCTTGATGTGAAAAATAAATAAATGATTTATAGTTAAACTTTCTTTAATTGGTGCATCACCCCTTTAAAGTGTTTCCGAATTATCAATCCTTAAAATATAAACAAATCCTTTGATTTTTTATATGTTCAATTTGAATATCCATGTCATATAAATCACTTAAAACACTACTTTGAATGACATTATCTTTCAAATCTGATTTAACTAGTTGTCCGTTTTTCAGTGCTACAATTTGATCTGAATAACAGGACGCAAAGTTAATATCATGTAACACAATGACAATCGCTTTATTCATTTTATGTGCTAACATTTTTAACGTTTGCATAATTTGAACAGCATGCTTCATATCTAAATTATTTAACGGTTCATCTAAAAGAATATATTCAGTATCTTGTGCAATGGTCATCGCTATATAGGCACGTTGACGTTGTCCACCAGACAATGATTTTATATTACGCTTTCTAATATCTTGTAATTGCAACAAATCTAAAGCATCATTAACAATTTCATGATCTTCTTTCGTTAAACGTCCTTTAGAATAAGGGAATCGTCCGAAATTAACTAATTGTTCTACAGTAATGTTCATTTCTGTATGGTTCGTTTGCTTTAAAATCGATATCTTTTTCGACAAATCATTGTTTTTATAATCAGACATAAGCTGTCCATCTATTTTTACTTCCCCTTCATCAAACCGAATTAAGCGACATATCGCTGAAAGTAACGTACTCTTCCCTGCTCCATTAGGTCCAATTAAAGAAGTCAACTTACCTTTTTCAATTTCTATGCTAATATCGTCCAATATCATTTGATTATTTATAGTTTTAGTTAAATTTCCAACTTGAATCATTGCGCATTTCTCCTTCTAACTAATAGATAAATGAAATAACTTCCACCAATTAAATCAATAAGTATACTCATTTCTGTCGTAGCCTCAAACACATTTTCAACTACCCATTGCGCACTAAATAAACTAATCCAACTCAAGCAAATTGTCGCGATTAATATATATTTATGTTCATACGTCTTCATTAGTTCATGCGCTAGATTTACAGTCAATAAGCCTAAAAATGTAATTGGTCCTACTAATGCAGTTGACACAGAAACTAAGACAGAAACTATTACAAGTAGAATCCGCGTTAATTTTTCATACGATATACCAAGATTAATTGCTTCAGCACGACCTAAAAGCAATACATCTAAATACGGCAATAGAAAAATTGTAATGACTAATAAGATTACTAATAATACTGCTGAAAAAGAAACTAAATTCGAATTAGAGGCATTAAAATTAGCAAACATACTACTTTGTATTGCTAAAAATGATTCAGGATCCATAATCAATTGAATAAAACCTGTAATGCTTCTAAAAAATGTTCCTAAAAGGACACCAATAAGTAAGATAAAATAAATTGAAAAATGTCCAATTTTAAAGATACCTTGGAATAGGATTAGTGCGAATAACACCATCGTTATAAGTGTTAATATAAAATTCAAATATACATTAGTAACCCACACCGATTGAATTCCAAATAAAAAGACTGGCAATACTTTGATAAATAAATAAACTGCATCTAATCCCATTATTGATGGTGTCAATAAACGATTATTTGTAATCGCTTGGAAAATAACAACGGATGTTGCAATGGCAGCACCTACTAAAATAATTAATATGAACTTTCTTAAACGACTTGAAAATTGATATTCAAATATTTCAAAATCAATACCAACAAATAAGTACAGCATACTAATTAAGAACGTGACTACAATTAAAAGCATTATTTTTTTATTATTGTTGCGCATAATTTTTCCTACCTTTCATAAGTAAGATAAGGAAAATGATTGTTCCAAATACACCTATTGTTAAACCAATATTAATTTCATAAGGATAAACTACAATTCTGCCAACTATATCAGAAAACAATACAAAGATGGCACCTAACATCATCGTATGAGGGATAGCATTTTTTAAATGATCGCCTCTATAAATCGAAATAATATTTGGTATTACTAGTCCTAAGAACGGTAATGTTCCAACAGTCACCACTACCAATGCTGTAATAGTTGCAGTAATAAACAATGCGATGTTAATTAATTTTTCGTAACTCAAACCTAAATTATTGGTAAAGTCTTTACCCATTCCTACAATTGTGAAATGATTCGCAAAAAGATATGTCAATGCTAAAAGAGGAATACTTAAATACAAGATTTCATAACGTCCACTTGTGATAATGGCAAAGTTCCCGTTAAGCCAGTTACCAATGCTTTGAACTGCGTTCGTACGTAATGAGATAAACGTTGTAAAACTAGCAACAATGCCACCCATCATAATCCCTAATAGTGGTACAAAGATGACATCTTTCACTTTGATAAAATCAATAATTTTAACAAATAAAAATGTTCCGCCGATGCTGCAAATAACAGCAAATACTAATTTTAATAAAATATGACCAGTTGGAAAGAATAATAAGGCAATTAAGATACCTAATTTTGCCCACTCCATCGTCCCAGCTGTAGTTGGACTAACAAACTTATTTTGCATCATTTGTTGCATGATTAGGCCAGCTAAAGCTAATGAACTACCAGCAATTAAAATACTCATCGTTCTCGGTATTCGGCTTGAGAACAATATATTTTGCTGTGAGTCTGATAAATGAAAGATATCTTTAATAGACAGTTCACTGACACCTATAAACAACGAAATGATTGTTAGCAATATAAGTAATAGAAGCAAAATTTTTCCCTTTAATAAATACTTCATTACAAAATTTTCTCCCTTTAATTTAATGATAATTATTATCATTGATAACATTTCTCATTAATGGTATCGTTTTTTGTCACTCATTTCAATAGCCTTTCAAATAATTTATTGTCGATTTTATTGATATTTGCAATTAAAATAGAAATCAATTTTTGTAAATGTGTATTTTAGATGTATATAGTAAAATAGCACACCCTTTTGTAATGCAATATCTTGTATACTTTCTAGCCTCATTGACATCATTAAATGCAATTTTTACTTTTTCAAAATGTGCATACGTTTTTAAGCATAGAGAAAAGACCTTCAACATGTCGGAAGCGAATGTCATCGCTTTGCCCTTTCATGTGAAGGTCTTTTTAATTTTAATTATTATTTGTTGTCAAATACAAAGTCATCATCTTGTAATGCTTCTACATTTAATGCTAATACATAACCATCACCTTTTACAGAGAAGAAGTCATGGTTTTTAGTTGTTGTATCTAAGGCATTCTCAATGATTGGGTTAAATTCACGTTCCTCAAAATAAGGTTCAAAACCTAAATTTGAAAGTGCTTTATTTCCATTATATTTAACATAGTTTAACACATCTTCAGTGATTCCAAGATCATCGTATAACATTTTTGTGTATGACTCTTCATTTAAATACAAGTCATTTAGCAATTTATACATTTCTTGATCAGCTTTTTGCTTCTCACTTTCAGATAGTTCATTTCGTAAATGCTGTGCATCTAAACCAGTAAACACACCATGAATAGATTCATCTAAAAGAATTTTACGAATGATTTCTCCTGATGTCGTCATTTTCCCTTGACCAGCTAAATATAGCGGATAATAGAAACCAGAGAAGAATAAGAATGTTTCTAAAAATACACTCGTAACTCTGGCCATATATTGGTCATATATGGAAGCTTCTTTACCCCAAAGTTTGTGGTAATTAGCAACAATTTTATCTGATTTATATTTTAAATGTGGTTCTTCTAAAACCCATTCATCTAATAAATAGTTTGTTTCACTAGATGGTAATAACGTTGTGAAAATATGCGAATAACTTTTCGCGTGTATTTGCTCCATCATCGCCATAAATGAATAAACTGCTTTTTTTCTTAAGTCAGTCGTATGTAGCATGACTAAAGGCATACCATCATCTGCTTGATGTGTATCTAAGCCTGTTAAACCAGCTAATGCTTTTTTAAATGTGTCTTGTTCAGCTTCTGACAAAGTCTTCCAACTTGCAATGTCTTTTGATACTTTAAATTCTGTTTCAACCCACATTTGAGATATATTTTGTCTCCAAAACATATTCGTCATATCTTCTTGTGTGTTCCAATTAACAGCTATCATGAATATAATTTCCTCCTGTAATGTTACTCTCAATAATTGACAAATATAGACATGGCAGACTAATCATCTGTTATTTTAAACGAGATGATTAGCTGTTTGTCATTTTCAACATTTAATTGTTAGATAGAACAACTTGTACATTCTTCTACACTTAATAATTTATTTCTAGTATAGTAAAGTGATTTTAATCCTTTATAGTGCGCATATACATATAATCTTGCTAACTCACGTGTAGAAATTTCAGAATTAACATAAAGTATCGTTGAGATACCTTGGTCAATATGCGTTTGAATTGTCGCAATTAAATCGATTAATTTCATCTGATCAGTATTGAATGCTGATTTGTAGTACCACATTGTTTGTGGTGATAAGAATGGCATAGGGTAAAATGTTTCCGCATTACCATAAGTACGACGTTCAATTTGATCAACGATTGGCATTACAGAACTTGTAGCATTTTGAACATAAGAAATACTTTGTGTTGGAGCAATAGCTAATCTATATGCATGATATAAACCATATTGTTCAACATCTTGTTGTAGTTTCTTCCAATCCTCAGAAGTAGGAATAACCATACCGTCGAATAATTCACGTACTTTTTCGAATTGAGGTTCAAATTCTTGAGTTGTATAGAACTCGAAATATTTGCCATTAGCATAATCAGACTTTTCAAAGTCTTGATATTTGATACCACGCTCTTTAGCGATTTCCATTGAACGTTCGATTGAGTAGAAATTCATCATCATAAAGAAGATATTTGCAAAATCTTTTGCTTCTTCTGACTCATAACCAATTTTATTTTTTGCTAGGTAACCGTGTAAATTCATGACACCAAGACCAACTGAATGTAATTCACTATTAGCTTTTCTAACTCCTGGAGCATTTTGAATATTTGCTACATCACTTACAACAGTTAATGCGTCCATACCAGAGTGAACTGAATCTCTGAATTTTCCGCTTTCCATTACATTTACAATGTTTAATGAACCTAAGTTACAAGAAATATCACGTTTAATTTCGTCTTCAATACCATAATCGTTAATAATTGAAGTTTCTTGTAATTGGAAAATTTCAGTACATAAGTTACTCATTTTAATTTGTCCAATATTTGAATTCGGATGCACTCTATTAGCATTATCTTTAAACATTAAATATGGATAGCCTGATTGTAATTGTGTTTGCGCAATTAAATTCAACATTTCACGTGCATTCTTTTTCTTTTTCTCAACATTTGGATTTGCAACCATATCATCATAATATTTTTCTAAATCAATATCGTCTAATGTAACACCGTATTCTTCTTTAACTGTATGAGGTGCAAACATATAAAAGTCTTTACCTTCTTTAGCTAAATCGAAGAATTTAGATGGAACAATTAAACCAGTTGATATTGTAGATAAACGTAAATCTTCATCCGCATTTACTTTTTTAGTATCTAAAAATTCTTCTACATCATAATGGAAGATATTTAAGTACACAGCACCAGCACCAGGGCGTTGACCTAGTTGATCTGCATAGCTAAAGCCACCTTCAAGTGACTTAGCAATAGGTAAAACACCTTTCGCTACGCCTTTAATTCCTTTAATCGCTTCACCACGTGCACGCAATTTAGATAAGTTAATTGCTACGCCGCCACCAATTTTGCTTAATTGTTTTGCAGTTGAATCAATAAAGTTAATTGAATTTAAGCTGTCATCCACTTCTAATAAGAAACATGACACTAGCTCACCACGACGCACACGGCCTGCGTTTAAAAATGTTGGTGTCGCTGGTTGATATCTTTGTTCAACCATAGCAGAAATAAATTGCTTAGCTTGTGCTTTATTACCATTTGCTAGGTATAAAGCAACAATTGCAACGTGTTGATTATAGTCTTCTAAATATTGACTTTTATCATTTGTTTTCAAAGCGTAATCTTTGAAAAATTTACTAGCTGACATATAACTTGCAAAATTAAACGGGATTGATTTTGCATAATCAGTGATTTCAATTAGATCCGCTTCACTATAAATATCAAACACATTGAAATAAAAATCGTTGTCTACTAAATAACGTAAACGTTCGATTTCAGTGTCGAAGAAGATTGTTTTATCTTTTACTTCTTCTAAATAAGCTACTAAAGCTTCTTGGTCTTTTTCTAAACTAAAGAATCCATCTTCTCTTCGTTTAGTGACCTCATTATTTAATTCAATATGATTGTACTTTTTCTCTTCCATGGTTTTCATTAAAATTACCCACCTTGTTCTTAAATTCAATAACGTCTTTGTTTTTTCCATGTAACTCAAACTTCATTAATAAAGGGACATTATACTCTTCTGATATCGTGCGACCCGCTTTTGCGAAATTTAGTCCCCAATTTCGATTACCGCTAGCTGCCACACCTCTGATGTATTGATGATTAACTTCTAAAAAAGATTGAACGGGTTCTGGTACTTCTCCAAATCCAATAGTGCCAGTAACGATAATAAACGGTTCATGAACTGGTTCCATACAATTTTCTGCTGTAATCTCAAGCGTATTTTCAAGTTCTGTTCTCTTAATGAAACGACGGACATTTCCAGTAAATGAAAAATATATTATTTTCATTGGATCACCTTCTTTCTTCAACCCTTTTAAATAAAGTAGTCATTACAATTAAAAAATGCTTTAACAACATGGTTACTATGGTTATCTCAGCATTGTATTAACTATAATGAAGCTACTTATTTTCTCAAATGTAAACCAATTGCATAGATTTATATTTGAGAAAATAGTAGCTTATATGGGTTGAATGTATAAAAATCACTATATGTAGTGTTTACATCATTGGATATCTTCCATTTGCTCAGTACATTTTCTAAAAATATGACTATTAATTGATAATGACTATTAAATTTCTGTGTTAAATTACTTTTAAATGTAATTTCTTCATAAATAAAGCATTTGCATACAAAACACAAGATATTGTGTCTTTTTTGTTTCACCAACACTATATTATGTGTTTCATTATACATAAGACACACTATGATTTAAAGTGCCATTTTCTAATCGAATGTTCGTAAAACGTTCCAACTAGGCACCAATACTTAATTAGAAAAACTTGAACAAATTAAAAAAATTTTTTCAGTAGATATCACTTGATTTTTTAAAATCTGCGTCAATCTCAATTGTATCAACAGAAATTAAGAAAAAGCTTATTAGCTTGATACTGAATTGATATTTGTTTTATGTAATAACACAAACATTCATAAAAGTGTAATGCCCTATTATTCCGACAAATAAACACAGAACGTTTGTTCGGTACAGTCTATTATAGGCTTTTTATAGTAAATTTCAACTATTTATGCACAACATGTTGTTTTATGCTAATATAAATACGTTAATTTTATATAAAAGAGGCGATAAAATTGAATCCTAAAGTAAAAGGTATCATTGCCATTTTAATTTCGGCTATTGGTTTCAGTTTTATGTCAGTGTTTTTCAGACTTGCAGGTGATCTTCCTGTTTTTCAAAAATCATTAGCACGAAACTTAGTAGCAATGTTTATTCCATTATTTTTTATATATAAATATCATCAACCAATGTTTGGTAAACTCTCAAGCCAACCATTATTATTAACACGTTCGACACTTGGACTTATAGGTGTATTATTAAATATTTACGCCATTGACCATATGGTACTTAGTGATGCCGATTCATTAATGAAACTCAATCCTTTCTGGACGATTTTATTAAGTATTGTTTTCTTACATGAAAAGGTAAGGAAGTATCAAATAACAGCAATGATAATTGCTATTTTAGGTATGCTTTTAATAGTGAAACCTGAATTTTCATCATCTATGATTCCATCACTAGCTGGACTATTTTCAGGTATTTTTGCAGCATCGGCATATACATGTGTTCGCGCACTTAGTACTAGAGAAGCACCATACACCATTGTATTTTACTTCTCATTATTTTCAGTCATCGTATTAATACCATTTACTGCATATACATATGAACCAATGAGTCAGATGCAAATACTTTATCTATTAGGGGCTGGCTTAGCTGCCGCTGTGGGTCAAATTGGTGTTACATTGGCATATAGTTTTGCTGCTGCTAAAGATATTTCTATTTTCACGTATGCATCTATAATTTTTACAGCAATACTTGGATTTATTCTATTTGGAGAATCTCCAGATTTCTATGCAACATTAGGTTACGTCGTTATTATCGGTGCAAGTTATTACATGTTTGAAAAAGCACGCCGAGACGCCAAAATAATAAAAAAATAAATTTAAAGGAGCGCTTTATATGGCACATGGCCGTCAACAAGATGAATTACAAGATATAACTTTATTAGGAAATCAAGACAATACTTACAATTTTGACTATCGTCCTGATGTTTTAGAATCATTCGATAATAAACATCAAGGTCGCGACTATTTCGTAAAATTCAACTGTCCAGAATTCACATCATTATGTCCGATTACTGGGCAACCAGATTTTGCAACTATCTACATTTCTTATATTCCAAATGTTAAAATGGTTGAATCAAAATCGTTGAAACTTTACTTATTTAGTTTCAGAAATCACGGTGATTTCCACGAAGATTGTATGAATATTATTATGAATGACTTGATAGAGCTTATGGATCCACATTATATTGAAGTTTGGGGCAAGTTCACACCACGTGGTGGAATTTCTATTGACCCTTATACAAACTATGGACGTCCAAATTCTAAATATGAAAAAATGGCTGAGCATCGTCTAATGAATCATGATTTATATCCAGAAAAAATAGATAACCGTTAATTTGTTTCCCTTTTCAAAGCACATCAGTATGTTGGTTACTACCAACTTGTTGATGTGCTTTTTTAATATATATTGTAAATTAACTTCAATCATTAAATCCCAAAGTACACCAAAAGAATATTAATACACTAATTAAACAACATTTTTATAGAAACCTATTGCACTTTAACGTCAATAAGTATATTTTTATATTATCTCTAATTAATTGTGCGCGCTTAATAACAGAATATTCTCAATATTTTTATTTTTTTGTGATTTATTGGAATATTTAGTTGATAAGGTACAATCAAATTTACTTAAACTATTGTATTAGGGGAAGAAAGGATGGGATGTATAAATGACACAACAAAACTCCCATGGAAATCAAATTCAAGACATACCTCAAACAGGATTTTTCGGGCATCCTCGAGGACTAGGTGTACTCTTCTTTGTAGAGTTCTGGGAAAGGTTTAGTTATTATGGCATGCGTGCCCTACTCATTTTCTACATGTACTTTGCCGTAACAGATAATGGCCTTGGAATTGATAAAACAACAGCTATGTCAATTATGTCAGTTTATGGTTCATTAATCTATATGACATCAATACCAGGCGGATGGATTGCTGACAGAATTACAGGTACTAGAGGCGCTACTTTATTAGGTGCAGTCTTTATTATTATCGGACATATTTGTTTAAGCTTACCATTTGCATTAATCGGCTTATTCACATCAATGTTCTTCATCATTATTGGTTCAGGTTTAATGAAGCCAAATATTTCAAATATCGTTGGCCGTTTATATCCTGAAAATGATAGACGTATGGATGCAGGTTTTGTTATTTTCTATATGTCAGTTAATATGGGTGCATTATTATCACCTATTATTTTGCAACACTTTGTTAATGTTAAAAACTTCCACGGCGGATTCTTGATTGCAGCAGTTGGTATGGCATTAGGTTTAGTATGGTATGTACTTTTCAACCGCAAAAACTTAGGTAGCGTTGGTATGAAACCTACTAACCCATTGACACCAGCTGAAAAGAAAAAGTATGGTCTTATTATCGGAAGTGTTGTCTTAGCAATTGTATTAATTATCGTTATTGGTGCATTAACTAACTCATTATCATTTAACTTAGTTAGTAATACTGTTTTAGTATTAGGTATTGCATTACCAATCATTTACTTCACTTTAATTATTAGAAGTAAAGATGTCACTGATACTGAACGTTCTCGTGTTAAAGCATTTATTCCATTATTTATTCTTGGAATGGTGTTCTGGGCTATTCAAGAACAAGGGTCTAATGTATTAAACATTTATGGAATTGAACATTCAGATATGAAATTAAACTTATTTGGTTGGAAAACAAACTTTGGTGAAGCGATCTTCCAATCAATTAACCCATTATTTATTTTATTATTAGCTCCAATTATTTCACTTTTATGGCAAAAGCTTGGAACTAAACAACCTAGCCTGCCAGTAAAATTTGCAATTGGTACGTTCTTAGCAGGTGCGTCATACATACTAATTGGTATTGTAGGTTATGCATCAGGTTCATCAAACTTCTCAGTTAACTGGGTTATTTTATCGTACATTATTTGTGTTATCGGTGAGCTATGCTTATCACCAACGGGTAATAGTGCTGCTGTTAAGTTAGCACCTAAAGCATTTAATGCCCAAATGATGAGTATTTGGTACTTAACTAACGCTTCTGCACAAGCAATCAATGGTACATTAGTTAAGTTAATAGAACCACTAGGTCAAACAAATTACTTTATTTTCTTAGGTGTTGTTGCAATTATTGTTACAACAATTGTATTAGCATTCTCACCTTTAATTATTAAAGCAATGAAAGGTATTCGTTAATATTGTTGACCTAAATTAAAAAACAGTAAGTCATTTAAATGGCTTACTGTTTTTTTATAGGTTTCCATTAATTAAATTCAAGTTATCAGTATAAATAAAAACTTAATATGCTCATTATAGACAGCTATAACTATATTTTCTCGTCCCACTCTATAGAGATTAATTTCATTTATTACCATTTTCTCTATTTAAAAACATATTTTTGGTATTAGCAATTAAAAGTGGGTATATATATTTAATGAACCAATTTTTAGAAAGTAGGCTAAACTATGGAAAACAAATATACACATGGTGTCCTCTTTTACCATGAACACAGTGGATTAAAAAATATTAATCAAGGTATTGGGGAAGTTACAACAGCATTAAGTTCAATTTGTAAGCATCTTTCTATTCAATTGAGTGAAAGCGAAGGTGACATTATTAAATATTGCCAAGAAATCAAAACTAAAAACTATGCAAAAGATGTAGATATATTATTTATTCTTGGCGGTGATGGCACGGTTAACGAACTTATAAATGGTGTTATGGCACATAATCTTCAACTCCCTATCGGCATTTTACCAGGCGGTACTTTTAATGATTTTACAAAAACGCTAAATATTGCACCTAATCATAAACAAGCTAGTGAACAAATGATTTCTGCACAAGTTGGTACATACGATGTAATAAAAGTAAATAATCAATATGCACTCAACTTTGTTGGCTTAGGTCTAATTGTTCAAAACGCTGAAAACGTACAAGATGGGTCAAAAGATATATTTGGTAAATTAAGTTATATTGGATCAACTGTTAAAACACTGCTAAATCCAACACAATTTAATTATCAATTATCAATTGATGATAAGACATATTCTGGCGAAACGACCATGATACTTACAGCAAATGGTCCATTCATTGGTGGTAGTCGTATACCATTGACTGATTTGTCTCCTCAAGATGGTGAACTGAACACTTTCATTTTTAATGAACAAAGTTTCAGTATTTTAAATGATATTTTTAAAAAGCGTGATAGCATGAATTGGAATGAAATTACTCAAGGTATTGAGCATATACCTGGTAAAAAGATTTCACTTACAACAGATCCAGCAATGAAAGTTGATATTGATGGCGAAATTTCATTAGAAACACCTATTGATATTGAGGTTATACCAAATGCCATTCAGTTACTTACTGTCAATGATTTGTAAGCATCCGGAATGATCTTAACGGGATATTATATTAGGTTTAGAGTGTAATCATAAGATTCAACGCACCTTATATTCGTTTTTATTAGCTTTAAGCTATTACCCTGTTTCAAAAACAGACATATAATTTTGGCGCATGCCACTAAAATGATTGATGTTGTATTTTAAATCATAGTGGTTTATGCGCCTTTTTCAAATCCTATAAAAAATCGGATGACGTGTAATCTGCCATAGATTTACACATTCATCCGATTTATAATAATGAGATAGACTAACATTTATTGAGAGCGGGACGGAAATGATATTTTCGCAAAATTTATTTCGTCGTCCAGTCCCAACTTCATAATAGTATATCCATCATCTTTGCTACATAAAATGCTTCAAGTGATATATTTTTATTTCTCAATATTATCTAAAAAATACTGTTCTACATCTTTCCAACCATTTACGCGTTCAAATCGATCATCATTAATATTATGCACTGCTGTAAACATAATCGGTGTACCAGTAAAAATTTCAAGCTGTCTAGGATTGTCATCTATTAAATAATCAGCTTTAACAATGTTTTTTCTACCACAAAAAACAAAATGCTGTGGATCTAAGAATGGAAAGAACTCTAGTAACCATTCATATTTATCACTAAATGATGTTGGTACATCCATTGCTGCTGTAGCAATATATACATCATAATGTTCAGTTAATTTTTTTACAACTTCTTGTGCATGCGGCATCACTTTAAGATGTCTGAAGAAGCCTGGTTCTCTCAATACTTCTGTAATTAATCCATCATGTTCAGGAATAACATGTTTAAGTTTTTGACCATTCAAAGCTTCCATTTTAATACCTAAATCCGCTCTAAAATTGACAGCATCAATGATTTCTCCTAATGTATCTGCCAATACTTCATCCATATCAATCGCGATTGATTTACGGGTCATTTTAATCTTCTCCTCAAAATATCAGTATTAATTCAGTATAGCAAAAAAGCAATTGATACAAAACAATATCATCTATTGTTGCTTTTTACAATAAATGCTCTCACCTCATAATTCACACTGCATTTTGGCACATATTCATACCATGTGGTGCCCTTTTCTATTAGTATTTAAAGTTTGATAAAACTTCTAGCATTTTATCATTTTGTTCTTTAAAACCAATTGTAATTCTAACACCAGTTGGAAATGGTCGCGTAATACACCCTACATTTAAAAGCGCTTCATAAAGTTCATTTACCCGCTTTGTTTTTACAAATATAAAATTCGTTTGACTTGGTAAGAAATGCTCACTTTGAGGTAATTGATAAAATCTTTCGCGTTCAACACTATTTTTATGTGTTACCTCTTTTAAATATTGTTGATCTTCAAGTGCTGCAACTGCTGCGTATTCAGATATACGTGTCACATTAAATGGTGGTCTAATGATGTTCCATTTTTCAATCGCATGTTCACTTGCTACCACATATCCTACACGTAAACCCGCTAATCCATACGCCTTTGAAAATGTACGTAATAAGAAAGCATTGTCATATTTTTGTTGCAAAGCAAGTGTATCCGGGTAGTCCTCTGCTGTCACAAATTCAAAATAAGCTTCATCTATAATTACTGGTACATGTGGAGGTACTTGAGATAAAAACGAATCTAAGCTCTCATGATTAAAATATGTACCTGTAGGATTATTTGGATTACATAACCATACCAATGACGTATCTTCATTAACTTCTTTTAAAATACCTTCTAAATCGAAGCCACCATCTTTTAAAGGTACTTGTATCACATTAGCTGATTCAACAATCGCATTGTGATAATATTGACCGAATGTCGCTTCACTTGTAACAATAGTATCCCCTGGCGTTAATACAGCTCTAGAAATCATTAATATAACTTCATCTAATCCCGCACCAAATAAAATGCGTGATTGATCTACATTTAAATGTTTACTAATCGCCGCTTTTAATGTCGGTGATCCTGTTTCAGGATAATAATATAACTCATCTAAGTGTGCTGATATCGCTTCTTTAACTTTTGGCGATGGTCCATACAAATTTTCATTTGATGCAAGTTTATATAAATCTCCTTCAATGCCATACTTTTCTTTCAATGCCCTTGGAGATAAACCAGGCTGATATGCTGATAGTTGATTAAGTTGTTCTTTCATAATAAAAACAACCTCCTTAGAATTAACTGAAATTTTAAAAAACTTATATTCATTATATCGCTCTATGTTTCTAAAATGCAATGCTACTATTTTCATACATTACTAATGTAAATAGTAATTAGCATAACAAATTCAATTATTAATATTGTATGTTTAAATTGTACATAAACATAGATGTAAATATAGCAACGCCACATAAGATATAATGGCGTGCCCCTCATCTTATGTGGCGTTGGTCGTTATTTGATTAACCCTTTTGCTTTTAAATAATCTTTCGCAACTGTATATGGGTCTTCATTTTTAACTGTTACTTTATAGTTCATCACTTGCATATCTTCATCAGATATTTTGTTTTCTAATTTGTTTAACGGTTTCTTAATTTCTGGATGTTTCTTTAAAAAGCTTTCTTTAAATAATGGTGCTCCTTGATATGGTGGAAATACGTGCTTATCATCTTTTAACACAACCATATCATATTGTTTTAATTCAGCGTCAGTTGAATATGCATCTATTAAATTAATATTACCTTTATTGATCGCTTGATATCTCAACTTAGGTTCCATTGTACGTATGTTATCTAAATTTAAATTATAAGCCTTTTGAACAGCTTTGTAACCATCTGGACGATCATTAAATTCCAATGTAAATCCTGGTTTAAGTTGATCTTTAACCTTATTTAAATCACCAATTGTACGTATATTATATTGTTTAGCAAAATCACGTTTTACAGCTAAAGCATACGTATTGTTATACTTCATTGGTTTTAACATAGTCATTTGATATTTCTTTTCAAGACTTTGCTTAGCTTGTTCATAAACTTTTTTCTCTTCTTTTGACTTCAATGGTTCTTTTGTTAATTCACCTAAAACTGTTCCAGTAAACTCTAAATACCCATCTATATCATCAGATTTTAAAGCATTAAATAAAAATGCTGTTTTCCCCATACCATCTTTCACTTCTACAGTATTTTTGGTCTCTTCTTCTATTAAAATTTTATACATATTTGTAATAATCGAAGGCTCGGAGCCAAGCTTTCCAGCTAACGTAATTTTATCACCTTTTTGTGCAAACATAGGAATAGCGATAGCCAGTATAATAATCATCACTATAACACCTAACGTCATCAATAACTTTTTATAAGATAATTTAGCCATAAATCTTAAAATTAAATCAAATATAATTGCCAATAAGGCTGCTGGAATTGCACCTAATAATATCAATGATGCATTGTTACGGTCTATACCTAATAAAATTAAATCTCCTAGTCCGCCTGCACCAATTAATGCTGCTAGTGTTGCTGTACCTATAATTAATACCATAGCCGTTCTTACACCAGCCATTATAACAGGCATTGCTATCGGAAGTTCGACTTTAGTTAAACGTCTAAATGGTTTCATACCTATACCTTTAGCCGCTTCAATGAGTGATGGATCAACTTCTTTAATTCCAGTATACGTATTCCTTAAAATTGGTAACAACGCATACACTACAAGTGCGATAATTGCTGGCACACGACCGATACCAAATAAAGGAATCATTAAACCTAATAATGCCAACGATGGTATGGTTTGAAGAATTGCCGCAATATTCATTACGATTTCAGATATCGTTTTAGTCTTCGTTAATAAAATACCTAATGGTACCGCAATAGCAGTTGCAATCAATAATGCGATAAATGATATTTGAATATGTTCTATCATTGTCGAAAAGAGTTGTCCCTTACGTTCACTCAATATGTCGAAAAAGTTAGTCATGTTGAGCTACCTCCTTTTTCTGGGACAAATATTTGAAGATATCTTTCCTATCAATAACATATTGACCTACGCTATCTTCTTGCATGACAATGACACGCTCGCTCTCTGATAAAAGTTGATACAATACTTCAATTGGTTGATTGTCATAAACAATTGGATAAGCGCTCATAGATGTAACCTCATCGATTGGTTTCATAATATCCAAGTCACGGATAATTGCGTTCTCTTCAACACATGGCGCATCATCTTCTAAATGACTACCCATAAATTGTTTAACAAATTCACTTTGAGGATTATTTTTAAATCCTTCTGGTGTGTCAATTTGTTCAATATGCCCTTCATTCAAAAGACAAATCTTATCACCAAGTTTCATCGCCTCTTGAATATCATGTGTAACAAATATGATTGTCTTCTTAATTTTAGTTTGTAATTCAATTAAATCATCTTGAAGTTTTTCTCGGCTGATTGGGTCTAATGCACTAAACGGTTCATCCATTAAAATAACTGGTGGATCAGCTGCTAACGCACGTATAACTCCTACACGTTGTCGTTGCCCCCCTGACAATTCATCAGGTTTTCTGTTTTTATATTTTTCAGGTTCTAATCCAACCATTTCAAGTAATTCATCTACTCTTTTATCTATATCTTTTTCTTTCCACTTTTTCATTTGTGGCACTTGTGCAATATTTTCTTTGATTGTCATATGTGGGAATAATGCAATCTGCTGCAATACGTATCCAATATCCCAACGCATTTCGTATACTGGATAATCACTTATTGGTTTATCTTTAAAGTAAATATAACCTTCACTTAAGTGAATGAGTCGATTAATCATTTTTAATGTCGTAGTTTTTCCACAACCTGAAGGTCCAATGAGCACAAAAAATTCACCCTCATTAATATTGAAACTAATGTTATCGACAGCAACATGTTTGCCATAACGCTTAGTTACATTTTTAAACTTAATCACTTTGCCACCTCTTTTTTTCTCATAGCATAAAACCGAGATTATATGTATGTATTCCCTATTTAACCACGTTTATTACAATTTTCAAATTTAAATGATTTATCCTTGAACTTTTTTAACAAAATAATGAATAATAGGTAATCTCCAGTTAAGAAATAGTGTTATTTTACTTTGAATTCAAAAAACACCCAGTAAAACAAGGAATGTTTACTAGGTGCCTTCACTATACTTTGGCTTTATAATTTTGAATCGTTTCTAAAAATGCTGGACAATAATGTTTTAATTTGTAACTACCTACGCCATCAATATTAATCATATCTTGTTTCGAAGCAGGCTTACGTTTAGCAAATTCCTCTAGCGTGTAATCAGAAAATATACTTACAGGTGCTATCGTTAATTTGTCACTTAACTTTTTACGAACTTCTACCAACTGACTGAATAATGCTCGGTCAACCCCTTCAACCGTATTTATAAATACTTTTTCAGTCGCTTTTTGCTTAAATGGTGTTGTGAATACTTCTACTTCATTACTGAGTAATTTTTTAATTGAAGTATCACACATTAATATTTCATCATTTTCATTTAAGAACCCTTTGAATCTTAATTCATCTATTAAGTGACTTAATTCTGATGTTGTGTAACCTTTCATTAAACCATGGGTTGAAATTTGGTCATAACCTTTATACTTAATATAATCTGTTGACTCTCCTCTTAATACTTGGATGATAACACTATAACTCTCTTGTTGTTTCATACGAGCGATGCAACTAATAATCATCTTAGCTTCTTGTGTCATATTATATGATTTATCTTGTTGAACACAATTACTACATTGTTCACATTCTTCTAATTTTTCATTCGGTTCAAAATAATGGACAATTGTTGCTTCTAAACATTTTTTTGTTTTTGTATATTGAATCATTTTAGTTAACTTTTCACCCATTTTATCTTTATAGTCATCATCAGCTTGAGAGACTGTTATAAAATACTCGTGTAAATTGATATCGCGTTCGCTAAATAACAAAATACATTCACTTTTCAACCCGTCACGACCTGCACGACCCGCTTCTTGATAATAAGATTCTAAATCTCCAGGCATATTATAATGAATAACAAAGCGTACATTGGATTTATCAATACCCATACCAAAAGCATTTGTAGCAACGACTACTTTAACACGATCAAATAAGAAATCATTCTGCGCTTCTTCTCTTTCTTTATTGCTCAAACCTGCATGATATATAACACTTTCAATGTTCTGGCTTTCTAAGGCTTCTTGAAGCTCTTCAACTTGCTTACGTGTAGAACAATAAATAATACCTGCATCTTCATCGTGTGTTTTAATATAATCCAATATAAATTTTTGACGTTGATAAGTAGGATTTACTTTAAAAATTAAGTTTCTACGCTTAGTACTCGTTTTAATTTGATCAGTTTGAGCGATATTTAACTTTTCTCTAATATCTTGCTGTACTTCAACTGTTGCAGTTGCTGTCAATGCAATAATTGTAAAATCTTGTGGTAACATAAACACTTTTGAAATAACATTTTGGTAACTCGGCCTGAAATCATGTCCCCATTTAGATATACAATGCGCTTCATCAAACGCCACTAAATGAATCTTGATACGTTGAAGCAAATTTAAAAAATATCGATTTTCAAATCGTTCTGGTGCAACATATAAAAATTGAATATTCCCACTTGTTAATTCTTTTTCAATATGTTGTTGTTCTTTTTGAGTCAAACTACTGTTTAAAAAAGCAGCTTGAATCCCCATTGCCTTTAATTGATCCACTTGATCTTTCATTAATGAAATTAGTGGACTTATAACAATCGTTGTACCACCTAACAATAAACCTGGTACTTGATAGCATATAGACTTACCCCCACCAGTTGGTAAGACACCAAGCACATTACGATGGTCTAATACTTTGCTAATAATTTCTTCTTGTCCTGGTCGAAACGTTTCATACCCAAAGTAATGCGATAATGTTTGTTGCATCATAAATTGACCCCTTATTGTTGTTCTTTAATTTCTTCTAACTCACTCCATCTTGTGATGTCTAAATCATATTGAATTTCAAGTTGTTCTTTTTCTTCGTTTAATTCTTTAATTTTCCCATAATCTGCACTTGCCTCAATCATGAGCACATCAATTTCTTCCATTCTTACTTCCGATTGTTCTATACGTTTCATCAATTGTTCATATTCTAATTTTTCTTTATATGATAACCCATTTTTCTTACGTACAGTTGTAGAAGATTTAGATTGTTGCTTCAATGTGGATTTATTTTTATCTAATGATTTTTTATAACTTTCATAATCTTCAAAAGTTCCGATAATCTTTTCCATCTGACCATCATGAATAAACCAATATGACTGTGCAACTTTATTTAAGAAGTAACGATCATGGCTTACGGTAATCACTGTACCACCGAAAGTATGAATATAATCTTCAAGTATTGTTAAAGTCTCAGTATCTAAATCATTTGTCGGTTCATCTAACAACAGAACATTTGGCTGGTGTACGAGTAGACGTAATAAATACAAACGCTTTTGCTCTCCACCAGATAATTTATAAACTTTTTTACCATGAGTTGCACTTGGAAATAAAAATCGTTCAAGAAGTTGTGTAATAGATACCGAGGTTCCATCTTTTTCTTTTGCAATCTCACTTTCTTCTCTTAAATAATCTATCATACGAATATCTCTATCCAAGGTCTCATCTGTTTGCTTAAAATAAGCTATTTTAACCGTCTGCCCAGTCTTCAATTTACCTTCGAATTGTTGGTCTTCTCCACTCAAAATATTTAAGAGTGTTGTTTTACCAGCTCCATTTGGACCAACAACACCAATACGCTCACCTTTTTGAATAATTTCCGTTAGATGTTCAAATAATACTTTATCATTAATAGCCTTTGATAAGTCTTCTAATTCGAACACTTGCTTACCTAATCTTGAATAAGCAAGATTCAATTCACCTTTATCGTCTTTATATTGCTGGTTAACTTCATTTTCTAGGTCATTAAATCGATTAATTCTAGCTTGTTGCTTTGTAGTACGAGCCTTAGCTCCAGCCCTCATCCAAGCAAGTTCTTCCTTATATAAAGCTCGTTGCTTTTGTTGTTGCTTTTGAAGTGTTACTTCTCTTTCAGCGCGCATTTCAATATAAGATTCATAGTTACCAGGATATGACGCTAACTTACCTCTGTTTAGTTCAATAATTCTAGTGGAAACTTCATTTAAAAAATATCGATCATGGGTTACGAATAAAACTGTATGAGGATATTGCTTCACATAATTGATCAACCAGCTGATTGATTCGAAGTCTAAATGGTTCGTAGGTTCATCTAATAACAATAAATCTGGTTGTTCTATTAATGTTTTAGCAAGTACAACACGTTTTTGTTGTCCGCCGGATAATTCTTTAATGTATTTAGTAGTATCATGTATACCTAGTTTTGAGAGGATTGTTTTAATTTCAGCGTTATAGTCCCAAGCATCATGTTGATCCATAGCATCTTGCGCATCCATCATTCGCTTGAACAATTTATCACTTTGGTCATCCGCATAAGCTTGTACTGCCTGCTCATATTGCTTGATGATGCGTAAAGTTGTTGTATCAGAACTTAATACTGCATCAAAAACAGTCATATCTTCATTAAGATCCTGTTTCTGAGACGAATAACGAATTCGATATTGATTTGGATGCATAACATTGGCTGTAAAATCATCATCAATACCACCAATTACTTTTAACAATGTACTTTTCCCTGTACCATTTATGCCTACTAAACCTATTTTTTCACCTTCTGAAATTGATAAATCTAGATTATCGAATATAATCTTATCGGCATAAGATTTATTTAAATGTTCAATTTTATATGCTTCCATACCCATCTTCCTTCTTCTGTTGAAATCTCTACGTACTTAAATCAGTTCTATACATTATACACCTTTTTGAAATCAAAAGAAATCGATACTGTTAAGTGTCATAATTTAATAAATTGTTGCTTCAACTATAAATAAAATTTGATAAGGCTTTGATGACTATGCTAATGATCTTTATAATATACCTTTTTATCAACACATATAATGTAAAACATAATATAAAAGAACATAATAAAAACCCGGATTGATATTTTATCAATCCGAGTTCGTGTTTAAATATTATTTTTTAGAGTTTGCTTTAGGTCCTGTTTCATATTTATACTTCGAAGGATTTACCTTTTTGAAGTCTGGATTTTTGTAGAATCTAAACAAATCACCATTAAGCACGTTGTCACTCATTTCGAGATCCTTTTCAACTTGCTTTTTATTCTTTTCGAAATCAGCTGGTTGAGTAGTTATGAGTTCATTATTTTTATTAGAATAAATCTTACCATTAACATATTTATAATCTTTTGTTATAAAGTCACCATTTCTGAATGGAACTACTTGATTATGACCTTTAGAGAATAAATCAGTACCGAACATTAAATAATTCTTCGTATCTATACCAGCCAAATGTAAAATTGTTGGCATTACATCGACTTGACCAGCATATTCATTATTGATACCACCAGATTTACCAGGGATTTTAATCCAGAAACCAGTTCTGTTTAAATCTGTAAATTTAGCTGGTGTGATTTTTTCACCTAATAGTTTTTCCATGGCATTGTTATGGTTTTCAGAGATACCATAGTGGTCACCATAAATCATAATCACTGAATTGTCATATAATCCTTTTTTCTTCAAGTCATTAATATATTCTTCTAATGCTTCGTCTAAATAACGTGCTGTTTGAATATAACCATCAACTGTTGCATCACCTGTGTTTGACTTCTCAATAGTTGCATCCTTTTCATCTAATGTGAATGGATAGTGGTTAGTCAATGTAATTAAATGAGAATAGAATGGTGATTTCATCTTAGCTTGATAATTAGCAGAATCTTTAAAGAAGATTTTGTCTTTCAAGCCTAAGTTTACAACGTTTTTATCAGACATGTCATAGTATGTTGCATCATAGAATTTATCGATACCAAAGTGTTTATATACTTGGTCTCTGTTCCAGAATGTTTTATAGTCACCGTGCATAACATCAGATTTGTAACCTTGCTTTTGATCTAAAATTGCTGGTAATGACTGATACGTATTATCTCCTTTTAATGAAAAGGCAGAACCTTGCGGTAAGCCGTATAAACTGTTATCCATTGTAAATTCAGAGTCAGATGTTTTACCTTGACCTGTTTGATGGAAAAAGTTAGGGAAATATGTGAATTGCTCTTTCCCACTTGATAATTTGTTTAAAAACGGTGTTACTTCTTTACCATTAACCTTTTTATTAATTAAGAAGGTTTGGAAACTTTCTAAATGAATCTTAATAATATTTTTCTTCTTTGCCACCCCATAATATTCTGGGTTAGGCTCTGTTTGACGTTGCTTCGTATAATTTAATACTTTTGTTAAGTCATCTTCAGATGCTAACGCCTTTTGTTGATTATTTTCGATAGTTTTAACACCATCGTAAACTGTAAAGTTATAAGGCCCTAAATATTTCACTAAATATTTATGGTCAAATGTACGTGTTAATAATTCTGGTCTGTCAGTTTCAGCAAAAGCTAAGTTTAAGAAGAATAATGCTACTGAAGCCGCCATTACGACAGGAACAAATTTCTTACTAAATGCTTTTGTGTCTAACCATTTTGTTTTAAATATTAAAATGAATAAGTAAACTAACGTATCAATGAAATAAACAAAGTCATACCATTTGAATGATGCACTAACCGCACCACCCATAGATTCTACGTTACCTACTTGGTTTAAAGTACTAAACGTTAAAAAATCAGAGAAGAATCTAAAGTACACAACATTGGCATATAATAGGAACGTCAATAAGAAGCCGCCTATGAACATGAACCAAAATGCTTTTTTGCCTTTAAAGAATAGGAACACACTTAAAACCAGTGCTACTAAACTATAAGGATTCATCAATAATATTAAGTTTTGTACTAAACCTTTAACACCTAAAGAAAAATCAACATAATAAGAAAAATACGTCTTCAAGGTAATCGTTATTACGGTTAATAAGAAGAACGCAAAAAGACTAATTTTCTTTTTTTGTGAACTCATGATTCTTTCCCCCGTTATTTAGATAATAAATCTTGCGAAAGTACTTGAATAAATTAGATATTAACATTATGTAGTTAATTAATAAGTGCGTTTAAAAGTTAACATTGTCATAATTATAGTAATTACTTTCAGATTCAAGTTTATAAATTTCATTATTTGTAGCTTTCAACTTTGATTTAACAAGTATTTTGGGCTACAACTCATATTTGCTTGTGTAAGTTTCTTTATTTAATATTATCATTCAATTAACAAATTTAAAATTTGTAATCAAATTGTAATAATAAGCATAGCTCAATTAATAAATATAGAGTAATTTTAGTCAAAATTCAAGTAAAAACACACTTTATCTTTTCATTTTACTGTGAAACGAATTTGAATATGATACATTTCGCAGATAAAACACAGTATTATTTCATTATACATTAGGAGGAAATTATTTGCATCGGACTCGAGTATGAGCTACGTACCAAATATTATTTCATCATTTCTAATTGCATTCTATATTCTATTCCATGGAATAATTGATTTAACCAGTTACTATACTTAACAAGGTTCTTTTCAGCCGTTAAAATATCTATAAATTGAAATTTCAAACGTGATCCTTGCGGTTTTTGTGCTAATTTCGTTAAATGATAACTTGCGATTGTACCGATTTGCGGATAGCTACCTAGCGTATAATGATCATTTAATAAGATAATAGGTGTGCCATCACGCTTAATTTGTATCGTTCCTTTTTTGACAGTCTGATACGGTGGCATATCTTCATAAAAGGCTTTGATTTTTTCACCTTCAAGCATCATCCCCATGCGATTTGCTTTGCTCGTTACTTTATAATCATGTTTCACAAATCTTTGAATGGCATCTTCTTTAAAATCTTCCGTACCTTTATTTTTAATGACATGAAATACATCAGACATATAATTAAATGACAAGGCGTATCCATCAATACCCCAATCTGTTTGTTTCGTGTGAGCAAGGTTTTCAAATAACTTATGATGACGAGCTGTATAATCTCTCTTAAGCTTTATTTCATCGCCATCTTGTAATGTTCTTCCTTTAAAACCACCAATTTTTACATTAAAGTCGGTTGAATTAGATCCTAACCATGCATCTAATTCAAATCCGCCTCCCACAGCTAAATACACTCGCGATGTATAACTTGTTTCTCTAAACTTTAAAACATCGCCTTTATCTAACAAATACAATTTATATGGAGATATAGTCATATGCTCAGTGTATGCTTTGACATTACCCCCTGCTAATGCAATCAGCGTAGGTTCTGTAAAACGAATCTTTGCCATTTTATTAGTCATTTCCAAAGTTGCTTCATTCTTGTCATTAGCAACTAATCGATTAGCAATTTCATGTGCTAAAGTATCAAGTGCACCACATGGAATTACACCATCATGTTCATATCCCCTTCTACCAAAGTCCTGAAAGCTACTGAATAAGCCACTTTTTTCAATTATGATTGACATCTTTAAACGCTCCTACTTCTAATTCATTTTCATTGATAGGTCTAAATTTAATATTATCGCCTAACTTTAAGCGTGCGAAATCTGATTCTTTCGGATTAAAAAGTGATAATGGTGTATAACCAATAACTAACCAATCATTAATTGTATCCGTTGTTACAATACCGCATTTTTTCCCTTCAAGTACTACAGAACCAGCTGGAATGAATTTTTTCTGTTTACTCGTGTGATTAATATACAATTTCTTATTTAATCCAGTTAAATAAGGAAACCCAGGTGAATATCCCATCATCGAAACAAAATATTGCGCCTTAGAATGTAATTCAATAAAAGTTTCTAGCTTGATTTTGTAATGTTTTAAAAGTGATTCTAAATCCGGACCATATTTCGAACCATACACAATTGGTATTTCAATCAAATCTTGCTGGTTAAAATCATGTTTTATGTTTAAATGAATCGATTCTATTAGTGCTTTCATGTATAAAAAAGGTGATTGTATATTATGGTGTTTAATCATATCCCTTGCGTCATAGACAATCATCATGTCTGATTCTGATGGCACAATTTCTATAATAAATGGATAATTTTGTTCAATTAAATATGAGCGAAGTGTTAATAAATCTTCGGTTAAACTTTTAGATACTTCTTTTTCAATTGCGACTACAATGGCTTGGTCACCTTGACTATATATTTTCATTTGTACACCTCTTCAATATTTGGTTACTTTACTTTCATTTTTAATTAATAGAATCGATTGAATAGTTCATTTTATCTACTCAACTAAATTTACTGATGATACATTAAATCCATTGCTCGCACAACAAAAGGCATGAGTTCGTGAATTAATGCATATACAAGGATAAAGCTTATAACAGTAGTAATTGTTGCTATCAAACGAACAACATATATTCTATTTTCAGATAGCAATCGATTCACTAATCGATAATTTACGTATACAAGAATTAACAACAGCACAATATAAACAATAATCATATTTGGCCCCATTTAATTTTTAAATTTGTTTTCACTTCGTTTTCTACATTATTATCATACTAATTTTAAAGGCAAAGGTGGACATCGGCAACCTCTCGTAAACTATTTATCAAAAATAAACGTATCTCATTGTTATGATATTTATAAATCAATTCGTTTTTATTAAAGTCTTTTTCAACAAGTTTGTCACTATCTATTAAATAATCACGCATGCATCCTTTTAAGAAATCATCTTTATAACTTGGTGTGTACCATTTTCCATCCTCTTCAATGACAATGTTGCCAATATCAAATTCAAGGACCTTGCCGTCCTCTGAAGTTAGCAATATTAAATCTGTTTCATGATTGTGTGCTAAATGCTTTCGTTCTGTCGTTTTATTATTTATAAAAGTTGGATTAACTGCTTTGGGCAACACTTGAAATTTTGCTGTAAAACTACTTTTCTCAGGTAAAGGTGACACTATCGTTTCAAATTCGCTTTCAGCATTTAATACGATTTTAAGTCTATATTGGCCACTGTGATACTTTGTTGTTACATCGTTTAATTCATTTCGCCATGCATGTTCATCAAATTTAAAGTTTAATCGCTCAGAAGAACATTTTATGCGATTAGTATGATAAGTAAGTCTAGGGATATGTCCATTATCAATTTTCATTGTTTCAAATAATTGCATTATAACATCTCCAAAATCTTGGTTTTTGCGTAAAATTCATTTACTTCATCTTTTGGCTTAGAATCAATTGTAATACCTGCTCCGACTCCATAAATCGCTTGTCCATATTTATACTCAATAGTACGAATTGGAATATTAAAAATCATTTTATCATCTTCAGTTGGAAGTAATAGTCCAATTGCTCCGCAGTATATACCACGAGGTGAACTTTCTAATTGTTTAATATATTTCATTGTATTCAGTTTCGGTGCACCTGTTATCGAACCACAAGGAAATAACGATGTTAAAATTTGAGTTAAGTCTGTATTATTTTTTAAAGTTCCACTTACCATCGAAGTCATTTGAAATACAGTTTTATATGCCTCAATAAAAAATAGTTTATACACCTTAATTGAGCCACTCTGTGATATTCTCCCTATATCGTTTCTTAGTAAATCAACAATCATGACATTTTCTGCACGATCTTTCGAAGAAGTTTGCAATGTTTTATAATACTGTTGATCTTCAGCTTCCGTTTTTCCTCTAGGCATTGTCCCTTTCATCGGTTTGCTTATGATAACGTTATCGACATTGTTAAATTGTCCTTTTTGAAAAAATAATTCTGGTGAGATAGACGCTACTTGGATTTCATCTGTTTGTAATAACGCAGTATAATTACCATTACTAAATTGAGTTAATCGTTCATATAAAGTACTAATAGGATAATAAATGTTATCTGTTAAGCGCGCCGTATAGTTCACTTGATACGTTTCGCCTTCGACAATTGCTTGTTGGACACGTTTAATATTAGTCATCATAACCTCAGAAGATTCAACAAATGAAAAATGATGCTTTGATACATAAGAAGTTTGATGTTCATATGTTGAATTTATGCTTTCCGCTTTTTCAAAACTATAAGCTACTGCATAAATATCATCTTTAGCTAATGAATGTGTACACATAACATGATTAAAATACTTTGCCGCTTCGTAACTTAAATATAACGAGACATATCTACCTTGTCGTTGCTGCGCTTGTGCAAAGTGTATCACTTCTCCCACATCAGCCAACTTAGTAGCAACATACTTCTTTATAAATCCCTTTAATTGAATATGGTATTGCTTATATTCATTTTCAGTTAAATAGTAGCGATAATTATATTCTATTCTCACAGTAATCACCTACCTTCGATAAAAATAATTCAACTTGTCGATAACCGTATTCACTCAAAATAGATTCAGGATGATATTGCACACCAAAAACCGGAAATCTAATATGCTCAAATGCCATAATAATCGCTGCATCGTTTTTTGCTGTAATCTTTAAGCAATTTGGAAAAGTCGCTCCGTCAGCAATTAATGAATGATAACGCATTACATTGAAATTTTGAGGCAGTCCTTGAAAAATACCTTCATTGGTATGGCGTAACTGTGTAGTATGTCCGTGTACAGGATGATAGCCGTGAATGATATTTCCACCAAAATAAGACACGATACATTGAAATCCTAAACATACACCTAGTATAGGTACACGCTGATAAAATTGTTCTAACACTTCATTCAAGATAGGATAATCATCCGGATTACCCGGCCCAGGTGAAATAACAATTGCTTTTGGCTTCATATTAATGACGTCTTCTATCAGCAGATTATCAATACCAACAACTTGAACTGTTAGTTTCGTTTGAGTCTTAATATAGTCTATTAAATTATATGTAAATGAATCATTATTATCTATGACTAGAATCATTGTATACTCCGTTCTAAATGTGTTTTATTTTTATAATATGTATTGGATGTAGCTAAAACTTTAAAAGCATTGTCATTATCCTGACCTTGATTTTAACTAATATATGGTATATTCTATTCATCGTACATAAATGAATATCAGAGGTTCCTAGCTGAAACCCTCTATAAAAAACTAGACATTGAAATTTCAAACATTCGTTGGTAAACCTTTAATATATATTATAGGAGCAACCCATTTCTTTCGTCTATCTTTTATGGAGATAGGCTTTTTTTATTTTATAAATTAAAAACGGGCTTATCAATGCCATTAACCTCTTTATTAATATTATTAATGATAGGAGCAATTACAAAATGGAAAGTGTATTAAATAATGAAAAAGCCATCGTTGTCTTTAGTGGTGGTCAAGACAGTACAACATGTCTCTTTTATGCAAAAAAACATTTCAAAGAAGTTGAACTCGTAACGTTTAATTATGGCCAAAGACATGATACTGAAATTGAAGTCGCAAAACAAATTGCACAAGATCAAGGAATGAAACATCACGTTTTAGATATGTCATTATTATCACAACTTACTCCAAACGCATTAACACAACATGATATGGAAATTACTAATAATGAAGATGGTATACCTAATACATTTGTTCCAGCTAGAAATTTACTTTTCTTGTCGTTTGCAGGCGCTCTAGCTTATCAAATTGGGGCTAAGCATATTATTACAGGCGTATGTGAAACAGACTTTTCAGGCTACCCAGACTGTCGCGATAGTTTTATAAAATCAATGAACGTAACATTAAGCCTAGCTATGGACAAAGATTTTGTCATTCATACTCCTTTAATGTGGTTAAACAAAGCAGAAACGTGGAAATTAAGTGATGAACTCGAAGTTTTAGATTATATTCGTACAAAAACATTAACATGCTATAACGGTATCATTGGGGATGGCTGTGGTGAATGTCCAGCTTGTCATTTACGTCAACGTGGACTAAATCAATATCTTGAAAGTAAAGGAGCGCTTTAAAATGTTACAACAAATCTATCCTAGTACAACGCATCCATATCAATTCGAATTAAATAAAGATTTTAATTTTTCAGCTGCACATCACATTCCATGTGAAGAAGCAGGTATTTGTCAAAATGTCCATGGTCATACTTACTTTGTTAATTTAACAATTGTCGGTGATAAACTAGATGACACTGGCTTCTTAGTGAACTTTAGCCATTTGAAAAAGATGATACACGGTAAATTTGACCATCAACTGTTAAATAACTTACCTGCTTTTAAAAACAAAATCCCTTCAACTGAAATCGTAGCGGAAACAATTTATCAAATTGTTAAAGAAAATTTGGCATCGCTCGAACACCAACCAAAATGTATTCAAGTATTTGTAAGAGAAACACCAACAAGTTATGTCGTATTTAGACCAAAGGAACAGGTGTAACTAATGGCTAAAATTCCTGTACTCGAAATATTCGGCCCAACCATTCAGGGTGAAGGTCGAGTAATCGGTAGAAAAACGATGTTTGTGAGAACAGCTGGATGTGATTATCGCTGTAGCTGGTGTGATTCTGCATTTACTTGGGATGGTAGTGCTAAAGGCGATATAAAACTCATGACCGCTGAAGAAATTTATGATGAATTAAAACGTATTGGTGGCGATTTATTTAACCACGTTACAATTTCTGGTGGTAACCCAGCATTAATTAAAGGTATCCAAGAGTTAGTTAACTTATTTCAAGATAAAGGTATTTTCAGCGCACTGGAGACACAAGGCAGTAAATTCCAACCTTGGATGACACAAATTGATGATTTAACGATTAGTCCAAAACCACCAAGTTCAACTATGACACCAGATTTAAAAAAGTTAGATGAAGTGATTACACAATGTGTACCTTCCTCATTAAACTTAAAAGTAGTTGTATTCGATGATAAAGATTATGATTTTGCCAAAATGATACACCACCGTTATCCAAATATTCCCTTCTATTTACAAGTTGGTAACCCATATTTATCAGACAGCGTAGATAATCATACCGAAAAGTTGTTAGAACGCTACGAGCAGTTGGTGGATTTAGTTATGCAAAGTAATGATATGAATCACGTTTATGTGTTACCACAACTTCATACATTACTTTGGAGTAATAAAAAAGGTGTATAAAGGATAACTTATTTTACTTTTTACAAGTCATATCTAATGAATAACAATATATTAATTGATATAATAGTTGATTGAAGTATAACGAACAGGAGTCCATCATGATTGTATATATATTAATTAATATTGCTATCGTCATACTTATAACTGGATTCAATTTATATAGGCATCAAATGCAACATTTATCATTAAGTGCAATGTTGTTATCTATTACGATAAACGCCTTTATAAATACATTCATAATTGATAAATATAACTTTATTACTCTGTGTACTATAACAATGTTTATCATTTGGACGATACTACAGTTTTACATTGATAAAAAATTAAAACCTGTATACATTACAGACCAAAAATTTATTGCTATCATATTAACGATTGTTGTCAGTTTAACACAACGTGTTACCGACTTTTCAAGTACACAATCAATATATATGTCTATTCCATTTTTAGCCCCTGCCATTTTCATCATTGGTGGTATTATGTTGTTTATTTCAACATTTAATAACTTAGATGAAACTGCTGAAAATAATAACAAAATAAAGAAACTAATGATTAAAGGACTTATCATTATTAACATTTCATTTATCGTTATGATGGTTTTAACACCATATTGGTACTTGTATTTAATCGTCTATCTTATTTTCTTGTTGTTTTTATTGTGGCAAAAGGTTTATAAATTTTAATACCAAAACTATAAAACACTTCTGATATTCTTAGTTCGATATATCAGAAGTGTTTTATAGTGATAACTAGTTTAGATAAATATTTTCTTACTTAAAAAACCGCCCTCTTCTTATTTTGCCTCCTATTTATTTAAATCAGACAATTATTTTCATTTTCAAATTATTCTTTCTTCAATATTAGTTAAGCGATATTTAAACGAAGTTAAGAATTAGTTAATGGCATATTATTTGCCTTCATTTTAAACTTAACTTATCAAATTGAAGAAATGAGGAGTTAGCATGAATACAAAATATTTTTTAGCAGTTGGTGCTGTTGCCGCTGTATTAACTTTAGGCGCTTGTGGTAATTCTAATTCACAAGATCAAGGTAACAAAACTGAACAAAAAACAAAGTCAGAAGACAGCAATGTTAAAACTGATAAAACAAAACACCTAACAGGTACATTCAGTTCTAAAAACGGTGAAACTGTTGAAGGTAAAGCTGAGATTAAAAATGGTAAATTAATGCTTACTAACTACAAATCATCAAAAGGTCCAGATTTATACGTCTACCTAACAAAAAATGGCGACATTAAAAACGGTAAAGAAATCGCAATGGTTGACTACGATAAAGAAAAACAAACATTTGATCTTAAAAATGTAGATTTAAGCAAATATGATGAAGTAACAATCTATTGTAAAAAAGCTCACGTCATCTTCGGCGGCGCTAAATTAAAATAATCAATTTCTGAGTTAAACTTTTATTTACAACATACTATTACTATACATTACAAATTTTAAAAATATACATTACACTCATTACTCAATGGAAAGCGTATGATTTCACAGCCCCCCCTAGCTTGTAGAAATCATACTTTCCTTTTTTCAATATATATACAACTATTAAATCCCATAAGATTGTAGAGCACATAAGTAAATATTTTTAGAGCTTGAGGTTTGTTTAGCTTAAGCAGCCCATGAGCTCAAACACTTCCTGTTCACATAACACTACAAATCGCATTATGTTGCTTAATCTTATGTTTATATAAATTACACACAATAAATAGAAAGAATGTGAACATCATGAATAAATTATTGCTACTCGTTACATTTATCATTCGTGTGGGTTCAGGTATTGTTATGTTAATGCAAGGCTACGAAAAATTAACGGGCGGATTTACGCTGAAAGGTTTAGTCCCAGTCATAGCTAACAATACTGATTCACCAGAGTGGTATAAGTGGTTTTTCGCAAATATAGTTGCACATACGACGTCATTATTTGATATTATTGTTCCACTTGGAGAGATTGCAATTGGATTAGGTTTAATTTTTGGAGTTTTTGCATATGCTGCTAGTTTCTTTGGAGCCTTTGTTATGATAAATTATATCTTAGCAGATATGATATTTACGTATCCTCTTCAATTAACTTTCTTTATCCTTTTACTAATGAGTCACTCATTGTTAAAACAGATTTCACTTAAAGAAATCATTAATTACTTTAGAGGTCGTAAGAACAGAGGTGAAAAAATAGATGACCCACTTACTGATCGTGGATGATGAACAAGACATTGTAGACATTTGTCAAACCTATTTTGAATATGAAGGTTACAAAGTAACAACGACAACTAGCGGTAAAGAAGCAATTTCTTTACTATCAAATGATATTGATATCATGGTACTTGATATCATGATGCCAGAAGTTAATGGTTACGACATTGTCAAAGAAATGAAAAGGCAAAAATTAGATATCCCCTTTATCTATTTAACTGCCAAAACACAAGAACATGATACCATTTACGCCTTAACTTTAGGTGCAGATGACTATGTCAAAAAACCATTTAGTCCAAGGGAACTCGTTTTACGTATTAATAATTTACTTACAAGAATGAAGAAATACCATCATCAACCAGTTGAACAACTGTCGTTTGATGAATTAACACTTATTAACTTAAGTAAAGTTGTGACTGTAAATGGTCACGAAGTCCCTATGCGTATTAAGGAATTTGAGTTATTGTGGTATTTAGCTTCTAGAGAAAATGAAGTTATTTCTAAATCAGAATTACTTGAAAAAGTTTGGGGATATGACTATTACGAAGATGCTAATACCGTGAATGTCCATATACACCGTATTAGAGAAAAATTAGAAAAAGAGAGCTTTACAACATATACCATCACAACTGTATGGGGATTAGGATATAAATTTGAAAGGAGCCGATAATGGTGTTATCAATTAGAAGTCAAATCATTATTGGCGTCGTATCGAGTATACTATTAACTTCAACTATTTTAGCAATTGCATATATTTTAATGTGGTTTAACGGCCATATGACACTAACTTTGACCTTAACGACAATAATTACAAGCTGTTTAACCTTATTAATATGTAGTATTTTTATTAATCCACTTATACAAAAAATTAAGCAGTTTAATATAAAAACTAAGCAATTTGCTAACGGAAATTACGCAAGCAATGATAAAACGTTTAATTCACCAAAAGAAATTTATGAATTAAATCAATCTTTTAATAAAATGGCTTCTGAAATTACGCAACAAATGAATCAAATTAAATCCGAACAACAAGAAAAAACAGAACTGATTCAAAACTTAGCCCATGATTTAAAAACACCTTTAGCAAGCATTATTTCATATTCTGAAGGACTACGTGATGGTATAATCACAAAGGATCATGAGATTAAAGAGTCATACGACATATTAATTAAACAAGCAAACAGATTATCAACATTATTTGATGATATGACTCATATTATCACTTTAAATACAGGTAAAACATATCCCCCAGAATTAATACAACTAGACCAATTACTTGTATCAATATTGCAACCATATGAGCAACGTATCAAACATGAAAACCGCACATTAGAAGTGAATTTCTGTAGCGAAATTGATGCATTTTATCAATATCGAACGCCACTTGAGCGTATTTTAACAAACTTACTTGATAATGCGCTAAAATTTTCAAATGTTGGTAGTCGCATTGATATTAATATTAGTGAAAACAAAGATCAAGATACTATCGACATTGCTATTAGCGATGAAGGTATTGGCATTATACCAGAACTACAAGAACGTATATTCGAACGTACATTCAGAGTAGAAAACTCTCGTAATACAAAAACGGGTGGTTCTGGATTAGGCTTATATATAGCTAATGAACTCGCGCAACAAAATAACGCAAAAATCAGTGTAAGCAGTGATATAGATGTAGGAACTACGATGACTGTGACATTACACAAATTAGACATTACGTCATAATCCGATTTATTTATAAAATAAAATGCAAAGACTAAAAAGAAGCTCCCATTAATGAGGGCTTCTTTTTTTGTTTATTTAGAATAAACTTTATGGGTATCCTTCTCAGCATTTTCAATACTTGAAAGATTTGTAGCTTGAATAATATATTTAGGACGTGCCTTAACTTCATAATATATCCTGCCAATATATTCACCTACAACACCAATTGAAATTAACTGTATGCCGCCTAATAATAAAATAGCTGCAATCGTTGAAAAATATCCCGGAATATTAACACCAGATATCATAATATTGATGAATAAATAGATAATATATAGAACGCTTATTGAAAAGATAAATAAACCAAGATAAATCATCATTCTCAAAGGTTTACTATTAAAGGAAATCAATCCATCAATACCATAATTAAATAACTTTTTAAATGACCATTTAGATTCACCTTTTTGTCTCTCAACATTTTGATACGTAAACACTTTAGTATTATAGCCTATCCATTCAAATAACCCTTTTGAAAATCGATTATATTCTTCAAGTGATGCAATGGATTTAACAGCTCTTTGGCTTAAAAGTCTAAAATCACCAACACCATCATCAAATTGTACTTCTTCTACAAAGCAATTAACTAACTTATAATACAAATGGCTTAATGTTTTGCGACTAAAATTTTCACCACTTCTATCACGCTTTGCAATCACTTGATCATAGCCTTCCATAAAACCTTCAACCATTTTCGGAATATATTCAGGTGGATGTTGCAAATCACAATCTATCATGATGACTGCATCAAATTCAGTACTATGCTGGTAACCTGCAATCATAGCTGCTTCTTTTCCAAAATTTCTACTAAAAGAAATATAGCTGACATGTCTATCTATTGTGGCAAGATGTTGCATTTCATCTATAGTGGTATCCGTACTACCATCATCTATGAAAAGCATATTATAATCATAGCCTTTCACACTACTATCTTGTGAAAGTATTTCAGTTAATTGTTGATGTGTTTGTGTAATGACTTCCCCTTCATTAAAACAAGGAATGACGACTCTAATTTTCATCTATGTCCATCCTTTTTATTTAAAAGATTTTGAATGTACCTGAGTATTGTTTTATCAAATAGTAAAAACCAACTCATTTATTTTAATGTACACATTAAAAGGCATTCATAAACGTAAAATTTAACATCCAGTTATTTTAAATCCCCAATTTTCACATCATCTGGATCTTTACCTTGTCTTGCATTTCTATTTAAAGCATCAATTTCAGCTACTTCTGTTAATTCTAAATTAAAATCTAAAATATCTATATTTTCTTGAATGCGTTTAGGTGTCTGAGATTTTGGAATAATAATTCTATTGTGTGCTAAATGCCAACGCAATACAACTTGTGCTGGTGTTTTATGATATTTTTCAGCAATTTTAACAATGACAGGGTCGTCTAGTAGTCCTCTATTTCTCATCAAAGGCATCCATGCAGTCACTTTAATATCGTGACGATCACAAAATTCTTGTAATTCTTGTTGGTTAAAATATGGATGTACCTCAATTTGATTCACCATTGGTTTGATACTTGATTGAGCCATTAATTTTTCTAGATGATGAACATTAAAATTACATACACCTATTGCTTTTACCTTACCTTGCTCGTAAAGTTCTTCCATAGCTTTATATGTTTCTAAAAATAGACCATCTGCTTCACAAGGCCAATGTATTAGAAATAAATCAAGATAATTAGTTTGTAAATTTTCAATCGATTTGTTGAAATATTCGAATGTTTTCTCATAACCTTGATAGTCATTCCATAACTTCGTTGTTATAAACAAATCTTCTCTATCGACGCCATTATCCTTTAATGCTCGACCTAGTGAAGCCTCATTATCATAAAAGTATGCAGTATCAAACGCTCTATAGCCTGCGTCAATTGCAGCATTTACAACTTTAGTCATATCTTCGTCAGAGATTTTATAAACACCTAATCCAACTGAAGGCATCGGGTATCCATTATTTAATATTTGTATCTCATTCAACATCTTTATATCTCTCCAATCTATGTATCTTTTATATCTTTACATTACCCTAATTTTTTCAACAAACTCAATTAATACGAATTATCGCTTTCAATAAAAAATATTCATTAAATCATTAAAGATATTAAGTTCCAATACTATTTTCACTTTTCATTAATTTTAGTCAAAAAAATAACCAACCAAAAATGAATTAAATCATTCTTAGTTGGTTTATATATTATTATCTATTCTGATTTTTCATCTTCATCAGACTGTCCGATAGTAGGTCTCGCTTCATTAAACTCATAGTTTAACATCACCCAAATAATTTGGTGGTTATCGATTTCTGAAACAACCCAGCGATCATAAGTTGTATCCACGTAATCATCTTTTTGTAAGTTGGTATTACGAGATTGTAACCATCCACCTATCGTATCAATATCCTCAGAGTCATCAAATTCTATACCGAACTCTTCAGTTAAATCATCCAATAGTACTCTACCATTTACTTGGAATGTCTTATTATCAATTTTAACGATATCATTCACTTCATCATCATCAAATTCATCACGAATTTCCCCAACGATTTCTTCTAAAATATCTTCCATCGTTAAAATACCTGCCGTTCCACCATATTCATCTATAATAAGACTCATATGTACATGTTCACGTTGCATTCTAATTAATGCATCACTGATACGTGTTGTCTCTGAAATCATTGGCAACTCATGTATATAGTTTGCTATTTTAATAGTTTTTCCAGAAGCATATTCAGTTAAAAATTCTTTGACGTTAATAAATCCTTTAATGTGGTCTTTATCACCATCATCAGTAATTGGATAACGCGTAAATTGATGTTCTTTTATTGTTTCTAGTAATTCGTCTACATTAAAAGGTTCATTTAGTGTAATCATTTGAGTTCTAGGTACCATTATATCTTTTGCATGTCTTTCATCGAATGAAAAGATATTTTGCATATACGCCAATTCAGTTTGGTTGATTTCTCCACCATTATAACTATTGTTAATAATAATTTTGATTTCTTCTTCTGACATTGCATCGGTTTGGGCATCAGGATTTACACCAAACATTCTAATAATAACACGTGCAGAACCATTCATCAGCCAAATCAATGGTTTCATAATGTTACCGAAATAGAACAATGGTCTTGCATATACTAAAGCAAGCTTTTCAGTATGTTGAATCGCTATAGATTTAGGCGCTAATTCACCAAGTACTACATGCAAATACGTAACGATTATAAATGATACTGCAAACGAAATCGTCGTCGTTAATGCAGTTGGTAAATTGATTGCTTCAAATATCGGGTGTAATAGCTTTTCAAACGTTGGTTCACCAAGCCAACCTAACCCTAAAGATGTTACTGTTATACCTAACTGACAAGCAGAAAGATAATAATCTAGATTAGCAATCATCTTTTTTACTATTTTAGCAGGTTTATTTCCTTCATCTGCTAGCTGTTCAATTCTTGTTGCTCTAATTTTTACTAATGCAAATTCTGAACCAACAAATACAGTGGTTAATGCAATTAATAGAATAAATATAATCAAACTAATTATGGTCGAAGTTTCCAATTAATTCCCTATTTCTAGGGATTCACCTCCATGTTATATGTGTCACTCATGGGTAACACGCATTCAAATTTATCACTATGACTTAAATTACAACTACATGTTATCGCCTTCCCATTTAGACACCCCCAGAAAAAAATGTTATTGCTTCTATTTTATCATAATATAAAGTGCTTATGTTAACAGATTAAATCTATTGCATACATTTAATTATGATTATCTATTAGCTAAATGTGTGAACCTTACCTTGTTTTATTGTAGATTTTACATTCATGTCATCATCTAGAATAACAAGGTCTGCATCCTTATTTACTTTAATACTACCTTTTCTATCATCGATACCTAATGCAATGGCTTGATTTAAACTTGTTACACGCCATAAATGATCTAATGTATCACCTGTAAATGATATTAAGTTACGTAACCCATGATTCATTTTTAAAATACTACCAGCAAGCGCACCATTTGCAAGACGTGCTTGTTGTGATTGAACAGTTACTTTTTGTCCACCCAAATCATATTCTCCTTCAGGCATACCTTTTGCACGCATTGCATCTGTAATTAAATAAAAACGTTCATTACCTTTCATACGGTAAGCAATTGCAACCGATGCCGGATGAGAATGTGTGCCATCAACAATCATTTCGGTATGTAGAGCATCATTCAACCATGCTACTCCAAAAACACCTGGTTCTCTATGTTGGAATGGCGTCGCTGCATTATATAAATGCGTGACATGTTTAGCTCCTCGCTCAACAGCTTCAACTGCTTCTTCGTATGTTGCCACTGTATGACCAATTGAAAAAATAATGTCATCTTTATACGTTTCAAGCGCTTCTTTTGCACCTTCAACTTCAGGTGCAAACGTCATAATCTTTATTAATCCGTTAGCAGTCTCTTGAAAATGTTTAATTTTATCGATAAATGGACGTACAACGTATTGCGGATGTTGAGCACCAACTTTATTTTCAGATATAAATGGCCCTTCCAAATGTATACCTACAATTTCCGCTGCATTGTGAACATCTTGCTCCGCTTCATATTTAGCAATATTTATAAGTGCATTATCTATTTTATCAGTAGATTGCGTCATTGTAGTGGCCAAGTATGATGTCGTCCCTTCAGACAACAAATTTTCGGATAGATATTTTAAGCCATCGTATGACCCATCCATTGCATCTTGACCATAACCACCATGAATATGTATATCAATAAAACCTGGTAATACATGATGACCTTTAGCATCAATCACTTGAATTTTATTTGTCGTATCATTATCAATTGCTGCTTTATCATTTACTTCTCCAATTGCAACAATCTGTCCATCTTTCACATGAATGTAACCATTATCGATTTTGCCATCTTCAGTATAAACTTTGCCGTTATATATAATTAATTCTGACACGTATAAACCCTTCTTTATTTATAAATTTTCACTTTAAGACACTCATATTTTACTATATCTGCTTCGTTTGGCATAACTTTTTGCAAAATATTAAAAAAGTCTATACATTTGTGGTGTCTATTTCTTCATTCATTTATCTAAAAATAAAAACACCTTCATATCAATTCATAAAAACTGAATTAATAGAAAGTGTTTTTACAGCTTTATATAAACTACCGTTAACACGATAAATAAAACTAACATATATTCATTGAACATACAACTTAATATGAAGCTCTTTGCTAACAATCATTTTAAATCATTAAAACTATTCGTCCATTGATTTTGAAGCTTCGATTTCTGTTTCAGTTAACTTTGGTTTAATAAGTCCATAAATTAGCGCTGAAACTAATGTACCTACTACAAGTGCAATAAGTGTTTGCAGTAAATGTGCACCATCCGTACCGACAATTACGATAATACCACCGTGTGGCGCAGTAATTCGAGAACCTAAACCTAAAGCGATTGCGCCACCTATACCTGACCCAATCATCATTGAAGGGATAACACGTAATGGATCGGCAGCCGCGAATGGGATCGCACCTTCTGTAATAAAGGACATACCCATCACATAGTTAGGGATAATTGAACCACGTTGTTCTTTTGTAAATTTACGTCTGAAAATTAACATCGCTGTCGCAATTGCTAACGGTGGAATCATACCACCAATCATTGCAGCTGTAATTGGTGCTGCATTACCTTCAATCAACGCACCTGTTGCAAAAACATATGCCGCTTTGTTGAATGGACCACCCATATCAATCGCCATCATAGCGCCAATAACTAAACCTAATAATACAATATTAGAACCTGATAAATTGTTTAATCCATCTAATAACAAATGATTTAACCAAGATGCTGGTGGATTAAAGACATAAATCATCAATAATCCTGTAGCTGTCACTGTTAATAGTGGGTAAATTAATGTCGGCTTTAATCCCTCTAATGCTTGTGGTAACTTACGTGTCATGGCTTTAACACCTTGTGTTAAGTAACCTGCTAAGAAACCTGCAATAATACCACCAATAAATCCTGAACCACCTGAAATTGCTAACATACCACCTACAAGACCTGACGCGAATCCAGGTTTATCTGCAATACTACGTGCAATGAAACCAGATAAAATTGGGATAATTAATGCGAATGCACTTTTACTACCGATATTCCAAAGTTGTTCTGCAAACGCGTTATAATCTGAACTTTTCGGATCAAATGAGTTTGCACCAAATAAAAACACGATTGCCATTAAAATACCACCAGATATTACAAGTGGTAGCATGTTAGAAACACCGTTCATTAAGTGTTTATAGAATGCTTTACCTGGGCTTAATTTTTCTTGGTTGTCATTTGAATGACCTTTTCTGTTACCATCACGAGCAACAAAAGGTTTACGACTTGTATCTAATGCTTTATTAATTAATTCTTCTGGTCGTTTAATACCGTCTGCGACTGGTACTTCTACGACATTTTTACCATCAAATCGATCCGTCTCAACATGAACATCTGCAGCAACAATGATACCTGTTGCATTTTCAATATCTTGTTCAGTTAAATGGTTTTTAATACCGCTTGAACCATTCGTTTCTACTTTAATTTTAATACCCATCTTATCCGCTTGCTTTTTCAATGCATCACGTGCCATATATGTGTGTGCAATACCTGTTGGACAAGCAGTTACAGCTAATACATATGGCTCATTAGATTGTTTAGATGATTGTTCTGCAGCTGCAACTTGTTGTGCTTCAGCTTCTGCCTCTTCTTCTTTTGTCGCTTCATCATCAGCATGATCAATAATTGCTAACACTTCTTCTGGAGACGATGCATGTAATAATTTCTCACGAACATTTTCATCCATTAAAATACCAGATAGTTTAGCTAAAGCATCTAAATGTGTTTGGGCACCACCTTCTGACGCTGCAATCATAAAGAATAAGTGTGCTGGTTGCATATCCAAACTTTGATAATCTACGCCTGCTTTAGATTTACCAAATGCAATAGCTGGTGACTTAACTGCTGCCACTTTGGCATGTGGAATAGCAATACCTTCACCGATACCAGTTGTACTTTGTGATTCTCGATTGTGAATCGCTTCCTTAAATGACGCGACATCACTTAATTTACCTGCTTTGTCTAATTGATTTACTAACTCATCAATAACACCATTTTTGTCATTTGCCATTAAATCCATTGCTATCGTATCTTTTGTTAATAACTCTGTTACTCTCATTATTTTCACTCCCCATCAAGTACGCTAATCGTAACTTGTGATTTTATTTTTTCTATAGCGTCCCGTGTTGCTAAGTCCTCATCAAATGCCGTGGCAGTACCGCATGCAACTGCTTGTTGGAATGCTTTTTCAATCGTTAAACCTGAAGCAATTCCAGCCACCATGCCTGCAACTGTACTATCACCAGAGCCAACTGTATTAACCACTTTCCCTTGTGGATTAACTGCTTTAATACTGATTTCTTTATCAATATAAATAGCACCATCACCGCCAAGTGAGACAATAACAGATTGCGCACCTTTATCAACTAACAAACGACCATATTTAATAACATCTGCGTCTGAGTTCACTGTTGTATTAAACATCACTTCTAATTCATCTTTATTAGGTTTAATAAATAGTGGATGATATGGTAAAACGCTTTCAGCCAATTCTTTTTCAGCGTCGACTACTAATTTAGCACCTGTCTGTGCTGTAATTTGTGCAATTTGCGCATACGCATCGCTTGGAATACTACTTGGTACACTTCCAGCAACAATAACTATATCTTCGCTTGTTGTATTTTTAATTTGTTGTAACAGTTGTTCAAATTGTGTTGACGTTATATGAGGACCAGGTGCATTGATTTCTGTTTCTTGTCCTGTTTTTAATTTCACATTAATACGTGTATCTTCATCAACTTCAATAAAATTCGATTGAATTGCACTGTTATTTAATGTATCTATAATGAATTTCCCAGGAAATCCACCTGCAAATCCCAAGGCAGTTGACTCAACATCCAATGTCTTTAAAACACGTGAGACATTAATACCTTTTCCCCCAGCGAATTTATATGTTGCTGTTGCTCTATTCAAACCATCAATTTTAAAATCATTCGTAAAAATGACATAGTCAATTGAAGGATTGAAAGTCACTGTATAAATCATAAAGTCCCTCCTATAAAGTGATACTTTTGTTGGTATTCTTTTAACGATTCTTGATTTAATGCTTTTTCAGATGTGATGACGGTCGTACTTTCTAGCAAAGGTACACGAGCAAAATATACTTTATTAAACTTAGAATGATCTATAAGTACAAATGATTGATTGGCTAATGACATTGCTGTTTGTTTAACTAATGCCTCTTGCTCATCGGGAGTAGTTAATCCAAGTTCAATATCTAATCCATTCATCCCGATAAAAGCTTTATCGAAACAATATCGTCTTAATATCTCCATGGCACTTGAACCAATCGTAGCAAGTGTATTTTCTTTAACTTGACCACCTAGCATAATTGTTTTAATACCTTTTTTAAGTAAAGCTTCTACATGTGTTAAACCATTGGTTACCACAATGATATCTTTCGCTTGAATATATTTAATTAGCTCCAATGTAGATGAACCAGCATCGATAAATAAGCATTCATTATCGTTGATTTGATTAGCTGCTATTTTAGCAATCATTTTCTTTTCATCGAGATTAGTTGCTAATTTTTCAGTTAAATTCGCCTCAACCATACGATTTTCTTTTAACATTGCACCACCATGCACACGTTGCAATTTCCCTAATTGTTGTAGTTTAGATAAATCTCTTCGTATTGTTGAAGCACTGCAGCCAGTTCGATCTATTAATTCTTGTAAAGTCAAAAAATCTTTGTGCGAAAGTTCTTCTAATATTAACTCGTGTCTTTTTTCTGTAATTATCATCATCACCCCATCTCACTCTGTATTATAATGAGTACGCTTTCACTTTTCAATCATAAATTACCAAAAACAATCAAAAACAACCAAATTGTGACGATAAAATTAGATTTTTATATTCAAATACTCATTTGTAATGACTGTTTATGATCGTAATATGCTAATTCAATCAAAAAGGAGTGTGGCAGAAATGAATTTTATAAAAATTTCATCTCTGTCACACTCCTAATCTTGCCCCATACTTTTTGTTGTTATTAATCATTCATGGATAACTTCTCCAATTTTGCCTTTAGTTATTGCAATCAAATCCTCAACAGCTATTGTGATTTGCATTGTTCGAAGCCCACCACTCACACTGATATGACTATAATTTTCACAGGATTTGTCAACGACTGTTGGAAACAATGTTTTCATACCAACAGGCGAACACCCACCACGAATGTATCCCGTTACATTTTTCAAATTATCTAAAGGCATAAGCTGCAATTTCTTCTCTCCAACCAAAGCAGCTGCCTTTTTCATATCTAAAGTTTCACTTACTGGGATAACAAATACAAAATGTTCATGTTTTGTATTTTCTAGAACAAGCGTTTTAAATACTGTTTTAACATTTGCTTGTATGAGTTCTGCGACTTCTACACCCGATAAATGTTCTTCTGGTACCTCAAAGCTATGAACATCGTATTTAATTTTTGCACGATCAAGCATACGCATCGCGTTCGTTTTCTTATTTTTAGCCATTTCAACACCTCATTTATACTTCTTCAGAACTATATTAACATTTTAAAATACATTACGGATTGGTTGATTTTGACATAACATTTACATCATTTAATAAGTTGAGTTCACCTTTTCAAATTAAATTATTGCAAAATAAAAACAGTATATCCAATTAGAATACACTGTTCCATCTATTATTTCGTTATTATGCCTTGATTTGAAATACTTACATGTTGCTTACTAGTTGAATTATCATTGGAATACACATAATTATATCCATGATTTGTCTTAGAAATTCTTTCTAAACCATAATTATCATTGATATGCTTATCTGCATAACGATCAGCAATAACTTGGCACTCTTGTTCGTTAAAAGAATTTGATTTATTTGCATTCACACGATGCTTAAAATGATTTTGCTTTTTCACATTTTCATTCACTTCAGATGCTTTAGCAGTATGAATATTGAGAATATCCATTTTCTTTTTATAAGTATCTTCAGTTGATACATTTATCGCGTTAAGTGTATTAATCGTTTTATGTACCTTAGCAAGCGCATCTTCATTTGTTGCTAATATTAATAAACCAATTAAACAAACGGTTAATATTACAGCAACAAAGCCTAAAAATAAATTTTTTACTGTCATCCCCTTACCCACATTTCCTTACTCATTTTTTATCATCTTAACACATTAATGTTAATGAATTAGGTATGTGGATTGCAATTTAAAAAGAATGTAATATTTGTAACATGTTTATTACTCAAAATCATTTTTTGTTACATATAACATTTAAATATAAAGACTAAAACATTTAAAAGTTTTTAATCTTTATAAATGTAAAGCATCGACTTTTCTTCACTATAATTGTAAGAAAATCGATGCTTATTTTGAAATGCTTTAGTTGTCGAAATACATTAATCGAATGACAACCATGTGCGATATTACAAATCTTGTTGTTTTAACTTAGCTCTATGTTGCTTTTCAATTAAAACAATAACAACACCTGCTAATGACACACCTATAGCCATATAAATTGGTGCTTCAATGTGTACATCAAATAACGCACCTGCGATTAAAGGACCTATGAAATTACCCATACTAGTGAATGTCGAGTTTAACCCACCTGCAAATCCCTGTCTATCACCAGCAATATTTGAGAAATAATTTGTAATAGCAGGTCTTATCATATCGAACCCGATAAAGACAACAAAGCTAATTACCATAATTGTCCAGTAACCATCGGCAATAACTAATAGCACTAATACAATAACTGAATATATTAATGACCATGCAATAAATGTTAACTCAGAGAAGTATTTCATAAATTTATCAAAGAAATAAATTTGGAAAAGTGCACCAAAGATACCGCCACCTGTAATTGCAATCGAAATATCTTTAGGTGAATAATTTACTTTATACGATGTATATAAAGAATACAGTGTTTCAAATGCCGATAAACCGAACGCTAAGACGAGCGTTAAAATTGCTGGCGTAATAAAGACTTTCCAATCAATTTTCGTTAACAATTGGGGCTCAAGTTTTTGGAAACCACTTGTCGTAGACTTTTTCGGATCATGAATCAATACAACTGACATTATGAAAGCTAAAATGCCTAATGCACCTGCAAAATAAAATGGCATACGATGTGAAACTTCTGCCATAAATCCACCAATCCCTGGTCCTAAAATGAATCCAGAATTGATAATCGCTGACATGTAGCCAAAGTTTTTTGCTTTTTGATGGCTTGGTGAAACATCTGCAATCAAACCTGTCACACCAGGCATTACCATACCAGCACTCATACCACCAATCACTCTCGATAACATCAATACCGAAAAATTGTGGCCAACTGCAAACATAAATTCTGACACTGAGAATAAAATTAACCCTATACATATAATTAATTTCTTCCCTAATTTGTCAGCTAGCGTACCACCAAACGGCGATATAATCATTTGAGATAACGCAAAAGCAGCAACTAGTAATCCTAAATCACTACCAGTTAATCCCAAATCTTTTAAATAAACAGGCAAGACTGGTATTACTAAACCGATACCTAAAAAAATCAAGAAAATATTAAAATATAAGACAAAAATCTGTTTATTCATATGCTCACCTCTTTTTTCTCCATGTCATGCTTAAAGCTGTTATTCTTCTTTTCCACGACAGATTGCAATTCATGCTAAATATTCGTAAAAAGTTTCTATATTGTATTACAATATTGCTACATTTGACAATATTTTTTCTTTGTAATTATCACTATTTTCCATTTAATTGTATAATTAATGACATATTAAAATAAAGGGGATTGATCATATGAAATTGCAAAAAAGTAATCATACTATACTACTAGTGTTAGAAAAAGGCGAAGATATCGTTGAATGTATAACAAACTTTGCAGATGACCAAGACTTAACATTTACATCTGTCAGCGGCATTGGTGCGTGTGATGACGTCGTTTTAAAATTTTTCAATTTAACAACGAAACAATACGAAGAAAAACATATTACTGAGCCACTGGAATTGACGAGCTTATTAGGTAATATTTCTCGTCTAGAAAATGGTCATTTTGCACATTTGCATGCTACTTTCGGTACTCAATCATATGAAACTTTTAGCGGACATCTCGCTAAAGCAATTGTTTCTGCAACTGCTGAAATCATTCTTACTGTAACTGATTTGGACATTCAACGTTCATTCAAAGATGCAGTCGGTTTAAATTTACTTGATCCTCAATAGCACTTTACTTTTTAGTTGAATCAAATTTTATTACAAGTTATCATAAGTGCTTAATCATAAATGCATTCTCGTTTATTAATATACTTCAACGAGTTAAATTAAATTTTTAATTAGGAATTGAATGCGTTTATAACTATCACATTTGAATGAATAACTTTTTCATTAGAAAGTAGTGTTTATTATTGATGCAATCTCGATACATCGCTAGAATTTACTTTTTAATTTTATTTATCGTCTCCCTTTTTGAGACTAAAATTTTTCAATTTATGACTTTAAATTTGTTTTTAGCATATATACCTTTTGAGCTTAGTCTATTATTACGATTATTCAAACCGAATAAAAAGTATGAATGGCCACTATTTATCATATATAGTTTTATATTTGTGTTACTTTTACCAAATACATTTTATATGGTAACTGATTTAATCCATTTGAACCAATTTCAATTCAACTTTTACGCAGGACTAAATTTAAGTGAGTGGAAATACTTTACCTATTTACTGCTTGGTGTCTTCTTAGCGGTTTATGTGATGATTTTAATCTATTTTGAAATACTAACATTGACTTCTCACCGTTGGCTTAATAGATTAATTGTTGTCGTGCTAATGTTTTTAAATGGATTCGGAATTTATATTGGTCGTTTCTTACGCTTACATTCCGTTTATTTCTTTAATGAGCCCTTACATGTTCTAAATCACATTCTAGAAAGTCTAACGCTTAAAACTGCTATGTTTGTATGTTTTATGGTTGTCATGCAAGCAGCAATTCTATTATTTGGAAAAGGAGTGCGTTTGAACAAGTGACAATAAATATAATCGTTTTAATAGTATCTATCATTGTCTTTCAATTGATTATTGGACACATATGGCATGATATTGGTTTAAGTTATTTAAGAAGTATCTTACTCATGATGCTGCCATTTGGACTAGGTGTATTTATACAACAAGTGTCGTATTACGAACGACAATATCCTAAATGGCAAGTGCCTCAAAACATAAAAGTTAGATTGAAATATATTTATCTCGCTACGTTTTTAGAGTATGTCGTACTATACCTCACTTTATTTACAGACATACTAAGATAACATCAAATTAATAAGAAAACTAAATACAACTTATATATTTGAGGAAAGCCAATTTCTATCACATCAATAATAGAAATTGGCTTATTTATATTGCTTAAGAACTTTATATTCTGCTCCAGATTTTACTCATGCCAGATCTATCAATTGAGCCGAATTAGTCTAGCGCTTTAAATGTAGCTAAAACTTGTGTACGTTTTTCTTGATGATCTACCATTTGTCTTGGATAATGACTACCTAATTCAATCCCCTGTTCAAAAAGGTTGGACTCATTGCGTTGTGTATCATGCAAATATTTTGCATCAATTTGATTAAAAATCGGAAGATATGTTTTGATATACAAAGCTTTAGCATCAAAGCGTTCACTCTGTCTTATTGGATTAAACATTCTAAAATACGGCACTGCATCCGTACCTGTAGAAGCAGACCATTGTCATCCATGAATATTTGATGCTGCATCATAGTCAATAAGGTGCTTTCTAAAGAATTTTTCTCCCCATGTCCAATCTATAAATAAATCTTTGGTTAAAAATTGCGACACAACCATTCTCATTCGATTATGCATAAAACCAGTTTGTGTCAATTCCATTATTGCTGCATCAATGATTGGAAATCCTGTTTGCCCTTCGCACCATGCATTAAAATTCGCTTCATTTTGCGACCATTTTATCTGTCGATATTTAGGTTTGAAAGCTTGGTATGAGGTTTCAGGATACTGTGTCATTAACACATAATAAAATTCTCTAAAAATGAGTTCACGTATAAATGCTTCATAGTTTGCCTCATCTTCATCATAACGCGCCAATAAATCATTAAAAATTTCAATAATATCTAATAATCCATATGCTAAAGCAACACTTAGCTGACTTGTTAACACTTCAGGTAAATAGTCTCTTCCGCTTTCGTAATTCTGTATATCTTGATCTAAAAAATGTTGCCATTTATTCTGTTCAATTATTTGTGAGGATCCAAATGTTATGTCATCAAACACTAAATCATCAGGTGATGCAATGACGAAGTCTTCGAATGATTTTAAATCATAGTGATATACGTCTCTATGCCTCAAGTAAGGTCGCCATTTTTTATAGAAACTAGTAAAAACTTTGTATGGCTCCCCTTGTTGATTCATTGTTTTACTCGCTTTAAAGTAATGATTCCCACGTATTAAAGTAACGGCAATACGTGCTTCATTGAATAAAGAACGTTGATGTAAAATATCATATTCTTCAAGATGATAACTCATAATATCACCCGCAATCACTACTTCAGATATATTGTTTTCTTTACAAAATGAAATGATATCGTCATAAGACATGACATAAGGTGTGAGCTTTTCTGCGTGCAACGATTGGTAAAAGCGCTGCAAAGTACCGCGATAAAACTGTGCTTTCAAATCAGAAGCTGAAGACATGTCCTCTTCCGGAATGATAAAATAACATGCATCAATGTCTTCTTTTTGTTGATAAATATATTCAAATAATGGATTGTGTTCCATTCGAAACATTCGATTTAATAACACAGCAATTGCCATAAACAAAACACCCTTCAATTATCTTTTTATTTTATTAAGCTTTTTGTCACTTTAAAATAACCTAGATTCTTAATTATATTTTTAATTAAAGCAAACCTAACCATTTCCAATAAGTCATACTAAAAACTATCACTAGAATATACCCTACAATTGTCAATGGTATACCTGCCTTCAAGAAATCTTTAACCGTAAAAGTACCAGTGCCATAAGCCAACATATTTTGAGGTGCACTAACCGGTAATAAGAACCCAAAGCTAATAACAAATTGTTGAATTAAAACAAATCCTATAGACTGGTCTCCTAAGTGTAACGTAGAGGTTAGCGAAATAAAAACAGGTATTAAGGCTGATGATAAACTTGTTGCACTCGCAAAGCCCAAATGAATCAATATATTAAAAAGCGTGATAAGTGCAATTGTCGCGATAATAGGTAAATGTTTTAAACCTAAAACACCAAAAGTTTGATCACTTAACCATTGAGCTGCACCTGTTTTCAAAAGAACGTTACCTAATGAAATACCTACACCAAACACGATAATTGTTCCCCATGGTATTTTATTTTCAACATGTTTCCATGTCATGACACCAATTTTCGGCATTAACATAACACCTAAAGCAATAATAGTAATGGATGCAGAGTCAATCGGATGTAATACTTTTTCAGTTGACCAAAACAGTAATAATAACATGGATATAACAATTAAACGCCATTCACGTGCGCTAACGGGGCCAAGTTTATGCAATTCTTCTTTTATTAAATCTTTGCCACCTTCTATTGTATTGATTTCTGGAGGCATCACTTTAATCATGATGAAATATAAAGCTATGGACATAACTATGGACCAAGGCGCTGCATATAAGAACCACTCGCCCCATGAAACATCAAATCCTAATTGATGGTTTATAAAATTAATCGCTACGATATTTTGTGCTGCCGCCGTTTTGATACCAATATTCCAAATTGACACAGCTTGTACTGAGGTAATTATTAATAAAGACGCTAACTTGCTATCTTTGGAAACTTTAAATGCCGCAATCATACCCAGCAAGATTGGTACAACTGCCCCTGCTCTAGCTGTTGCAGAAGGAACGAAAAATGCAAGTACAATTGAAACAATAATTGCTCCAATAACTATATTTCTAGTTTTATTACCAACAATTGATAACACTAAAAGAGCTAGTCTTTTATGCAAATTCGTTTCTTGCATAGCAGCAGCCAAAAATAATGCGGCTGCAACGAGAGCTACAGCTGAAGTTGCAAATCCACTAAACGCTAATGTTAATGCATGATTAGTTCCTAGAAGGTCACTTCCAGCTAAAACAGCACTGCCACTTTTCGGATTACCTAGCTTCTCCCCTAAATTTTGAACCGGGCTAAATCCTAAAAGTAATATCATTAAGCCAATAATTAAAGTTGCTGACACCGGATATGATACAGCTTCCGTTACCCACATAATAACTGCAAAAGCTAAAATAGCTAGTACTGCCTTAGCCATTATTGGCAGACTTGAAGGTGCCGGGAGTAATAGTACAACTATAAGTATTATAAAACTCATGACAATCCAAAATGGCTTGTATTGCTTTTTTGTCTTTTCTTTCTTTTGTTGTTCATGTTCCACTACATGTTTTTCTTCTGACATAACAGTCACCCCTTTGTTTAATCTTAATTTAATTATAACAATTTTTTAAAACATACATTTTTAATTTATGCAAAATACACAATTTTATCGAAATATTTTGTAAATAATATTGCTAGGTGATGAGTTATCTCGGTTAATTACAAAACGATATCTAAGTTTAAATATTAGATCATAAAAAAACTATCTACTGAATATCCTCATAGCATCATTTTTCTAAGCAAAAGTTAAACTTAGTTAGATAAAATGCAAATGAGATTATTGTAGATAGTCTCTTTTTAATATTTAAAAATGATTAATGCCATAAACATAAATAATTCCAAAGAATGCCGCGCCACTAAGCACTGTTAATATAAGACTTAGTAACAATGTGCGTTTATAATGTTTAATAAATGCTATGAACAAAATGACTACATTATACGCAAAGAAAAGTCCGAATAATGTCATTGTTATTTTCAAATCAGAATAGAAAATATTTAATAGTAATACAATGACTGCATAAATTAAATACGGAATAACTATAAATTTGCGTTCAAATCTTAATTGTTCGAAACGTTTATCTTCGTTTGTCATGATATGCTCCTTTATGATTTAAAAGTAAATAAGTTTACGGAATATCTTGTCCGATAATAGCGGTGTAAATGTCAAACCACGACTGATCATCTAAATTAAGTTGTAGCCCTTCGATTGCTTGATCAATACGCTTTAACTGACTTGTTCCAAGTATCGGCATGATACGATGCGGTATTTTTACTAACCATGCTATCATCACAGCTGTGTCACTCACACCATATTTGTCAGCTATTGATTGAACAACTTTCATAATACGTTGCGCTTTAATATCTTCCTTGTCGAAAATTTTACCGCCTGCAAAAGGACTCCAAGCCATAATTTGAACATGGTTTTGATACATTGAATCCATTGTTCCATCTTGTAAACTATCAACGTGATATGGCGATAATTCTAATTGATTGATGCTAATATGTAGTCTTTCTTTCATAATATATTGATTTAACAATTGGTATTGTGAATGATTAAAATTCGACACCCCGAATGACTTCAACTTACCTTGTTTAACAAGTTTAGTTAATGCATCAGCAACTTGTTCTGGATCCATCAATGGTGAAGGACGATGAATGAGTAGACTATCTAAATAATCTACATTCAAATTGATTAATGACTGTTCAACAGATTTCACGATGTGCTTACTACTCAAATCATAACGATGTCCATTTGTAAAATCAAATTGCTTAGAAGGCAAAATGATACCACATTTCGTAACAATTTGAATTTTATTTCTTAATTCGGGTGATAAATCCAAAGCATTACCAAACAGTGATTCACATTGATAATCCCCATAAATATCAGCATGATCCATCGTGGTAATCCCACGTTCAACTAATTCATTTATAAAATAATTTAACTCTTTCGCAGTCATCTTCCATTCATTTGCACGCCAAAAACCTTGTACAAGCCTAGAAAAATGAACATAGTGATTAATCATTATTTGTTCCATATCTCATCCACTCCATCCCTCAATGTCACAAAATATTCACAATAAAAGTATTAAGAAATTAATGTGCTATTTCCGTTAAATTGAAACAACACATTTTCTGATTTACGTAAATTGTAGCATATCCAATTGATTACGTATGTGATTTGTATCTAAAGTTTCACCAATAATAACAATCGTTAATGGTAAGTGCATGCCAATTATTCCATAGTCTGGTAAACCATATGCATATTGAAATTCATAAATTGCATTTGGTTGATCTCTAAATGATACATAACCTTTCAAACGTAGAACAGATTCCGGTAATTTCATTATAAATTGATAAAACAATTGACGATCAATCGGACCTGTAAATGTGTAAGTCATACTTTTAATCCCATGATGATGGTGATGATGAGACGATATCTCTCTGTCTTTACCAGGTAAGTCCAATTCTTCCAACGAAACTTGTCCATAGGTTGTTTTATAAGTTGGAATACTTGCACAAATTATACTTAATTGCTTATCAATTTTTTCAAGACTGTCATCAGTTACAAGATCAATTTTATTAATAATAATCATGTCACTTAGTTTCAACTGATCTTCCATCAGCGAAACTGTATTTTCGGTATATTGATGACGTTCCAAAAATCGAGTCGCATCTAATACACCATAAATAATTGGTTTTTCAAAGAAATTAACGATTTGCGGATCTTGACATGCAACTAGTAATTCCAAAGAATGCGCAATGCCTGTCGCTTCTATGATGACATGATTAACGTCCCCTTTTAAAGCAATGGCTTTTAGTTCATAGACAAGTTCTTGTTTAAGATCGCAACAAACACAACCATTAATCAATGAATGGACTTCAATTTCATTTGAAATACTATTGCTATCAATATCAAAAGTACCGAATTCATTCATGATGATTTTAATTTTCTCATCATTTTTTAATAATTCACTAATATAATGTGTCAGTAACGTGGTTTTACCACTACCCAAAAATCCGTTAATTATGGATATTCTTATTTTTTCATCTTTATTATTTTTCATTTTATATTCTCTTTTCTATTACAGTTATTTTTAAAAATGATAACATATATATTAAATTATCTTTTTGCTTGATTTAATCAAAAATATCTTCTAAACTTTAAACATACTTTAATTTTAGCATGGCATTGAATCAAAGAAAGTTGTGAATTAATAAACAATCAACTTTTTAATGATTACCAATCCGAAAAGAGAAAAAAACGGATAGTATGTCTGGAGGAGAACTTTAATGTCTGATCAACATAATTTAAAAGAACAGCTATGCTTTAGTTTGTACAATGCTCAAAGACAAGTTAATCGCTACTACTCTAACAAAGTTTTTAAGAAGTACAATCTAACATACCCACAATTTCTTGTCTTAACAATTTTATGGGATGAATCTCCTGTAAACGTCAAGAAAGTCGTAACTGAATTAGCACTCGATACTGGTACAGTATCACCATTATTAAAACGAATGGAACAAGTAGACTTAATTAAGCGTGAACGTTCCGAAGTCGATCAACGTGAAGTATTTATTCACTTGACTGACAAAAGTGAAACTATTAGACCAGAATTAAGTAATGCATCTGACAAAGTCGCTTCAGCTTCTTCTTTATCTCAAGATGAAGTTAAAGAACTTAATCGCTTATTAGGTAAAGTCATTCATGCATTTGATGAAACAAAGGAAAAATAATTAACTTTTGTCATGACAATTAAAGTAATGTTTAGAATTTATTAAGAATAGAAAAACAATTAGCACGCGTAAGCTTGTTAGTTAAAAAACTGCTTGAAAGGTTTCTTAGCCTATCAAGCAGTTTTTTTATGCATTATATTGAATCATATTCCATAAAGCACCTTGATTAGCGAGTAATTGTTGATAGTTTCCCTTTTCAACTATTTTACCATTTATCATCACAATGATGGTCTCGAAACGTGACAATAAAGTTAAATCGTGTGTAGCAACAATTAATGTTTCTGCATGTGCTTCAATTAAATCCATAACTTTTAAACTATTTTGTTTATCTAATGCAGTTGTTGGTTCATCTAAAATCCATGTTGATACAGTATCTTTTAATAACATCCTCGCAATCGCTAAACGCTGAATTTCTCCGCCAGATAATGTATGACCATCTAAGTCAATTTGACGTTCTAGTGCCAAATGTTCTAAATCTAATTGCTTAAATATTGCTTGCACCGCTTCATCTTTTTCATCGGTAAATAAATTTTGACGTATTGTACCATCAAATAATTGTTGAGATTGTAGCAAGACATTTAACGATTCAAACTTATCTTTGTCATCTATTTCAAACATATCCATATTTTCGAAACGAATAGAGCCACTATCTAATTGATATAACCCAGCCATAATTTGTAGTAATGTACTTTTTCCTGAACCAGAAGGACCCACAATCGCAATCTTTTCGCCTCTATTAACATTAAAATTAATATCCGACAACACATACGTTTGCTGGTTCCAATACTTAAAACTAGCGTCCTTAACTTCATAAATGTTCGTTGCATCATACTTATCATTAAGACGGTTTTTTCCATTAGTAGAAGGTACAGATATCACTTCATTAATATCATGCAATGCTTGGTCAGTATCCGCTTTATAATACGCGACATTTGTCATTGGTACAGCTTGTTCAAATAAAGTTAAGACCATTAAAACTATACTCGTCATATAAATAATATTTAGTTGGCCTGCATTAATTTGAATTAATCCTAGAACTAAACTACCAAAAATCGAAAGCATAGCAATAATATTTAATATAAAATCATAAATCGTTAAAAAGCGTTGCTCTTTAAGTTGTAATTTATCAAAATGATTTAATTTAGCCATCAAATTATCTCGATAATGATTAATTTGATTAAATCGACGTAGTTCATCCATACCAGCTTTATAATCATAAAAATGATTTAAAAAACGGGCCTGTTCATTAGCTGCATGTTTCTTTAAAGTACGTGCTTTTTTTGAGCTTAACCAAGGAACAACGAGTAAAGTAAACAACATGCTAACCATAATCAATAGCGCATGGCTGATTGAAATGAACGCCAAAACTATTACTGTAACTAGCGCTGTCAAACCGATAACGACTGGTGGATAATAAACACGTAAATATATATTTTGTAATGCCTCAACACGACTAATCATACGTGAAATTAAATCACTAGAACTCAGTTTACGGTAAACATTAGGAATGACATTTACTAATTTACCGAAAAACTGTACCCGAATATCACGTAGCATTGTAAATGTAGCTTTATGAGAAATAAGACGCTCTACGTATCGAGTAATAGCTCTTAAAAACCCAAACAATTTTACTGTTACGACTAAAATCATCAGAGCGTATAGTGGCGCACCAAGTGCACTTTGTGTCACCATATAACCACTTAAGAAAAACATGGCGAGCGCAACTAAACTTCCACAAACACCAACAACTATAGCTAACAATAAATCCTTATCTACTTGAAATTTTAGTCGTGTTTTCATAAGTCATCACCATTTTCTGTTATATTTACTGAAATATTGCGATCATCAGCAATCAGTCTTCCATTTTCTATATACAAACGTCGTTGTAAATGGCGAATTGTATTATCTCTATGTGCAATGACAATCATCGTTGTATCTTTAAAATGTTGAAACAGAACGTTCTGAATCATGTGTTCTGTTTGAATATCTAAACCAGTTGCAGGCTCATCAAATATAACGAGATCTGGCTTCATAACTAAAAGACGGCAAAGTTCTATGCGTCTCATCTGTCCACCAGATAACATTTCGCCTCCTTCACCTATTATTGTGTTAATGCCTTGTGTGAAAGATTGCACTTTGTCTAATAAACCTACTTCGTCTAGCACTTCTTCAATAGTATTATTTTCTATATCTTTAAACATCGTAATATTCTCTTTTATAGAAGCACTGAAAATATATGGCTGTTGACTAAGTATTCCTATATTTAAATCACGCTTGTTTGTACTTATAGTACCTATTGTTGGCTGATAAACACCTGCAATAAGATGTGTCAAAGTGGATTTACCTGCCCCGCTTGGACCTACAAGTGCAATTTGATCACCTTTAAATATTTCCAAATTTAAATCATTTAATACCAATCTATCAGAATCATCATATCGAAATGATATGTCTGTTAACTGAATAAATGGCTTTTGATTTTCCTCATACTTTAATAGAAATTCATTATTATTGTTCGGTTGTTCTAAAAACTCAAACACAACGTCACTGGCACCTTCACTTTGTTTTCCAGTATGGAACGCTTGCCCTAAGTCCTTAATTGCATTATAAAATTCAGGCGCTAAAATAATCGCAATTGCCGCAGTTTTAAAATCAATATTATGAAATACTACTAAGCTTAGCGTTGCTTCCAATGCAACCAATCCAATACCTAACATACTTATAAATTCGAGCATTAATCCCGATAAAAAAGCACTGCGTAAAATGCGCATTGTTAAAGTTCTAAACTGAGTACTATCGTCGTAAATATGCTTCTCTGTTTGCTCTGTACGATTAAATAGCTTTAACGTCACTAAACCTTTAGCAATATTTAAAAACCGTTGACTAAATTGATTCAAATAAGTCATTTGATCTTTTGACTCATCTCGCGTTTTCAAACCGAAAATAATATAAAACAAAGGAATAAATGGTGCAGTTATTAACATAATTAATGCGGTATTGAAATGGATGAAAAACATTGCAATGATTATGATGAGCGGAACCATCATTGATTTGAACACTTGAGGCAAATAACTCTTATAAAAAGGTGCTAGACCATCAATGTTTTCTGTGAGTATAGTCATTTGTTCACCGATTGGATGACCATTATTTTTATAAATAACCCGCTGTCTAAGCATATGCTTAACTTTAAATGCTAATGTATCACCTAACCATTGATTTAGAAATTGCACAGTTGCTCTTAAAAGTAAAACACCTAATAAAATAAATAATACAATCCATAAACCTTGAAATTGATGTCTTATAATTTTAGCTAAAAAATCTGCTATTAAAATATTTTGCGTTATAACGAGTATGCCGAGACCAGTACTGACCATGAACATGAGTACCGGAAAAATTTTATATTGAAACAGTATTGTTGTTAATTTTTTCACAATTATATCACCTAAACCTATTATAAAAGGTTTTCCTTAAAATCAAATTAAATAGCTCAATAAAATATTGTAGTTTTACATGTAAAAGAAAATGAATATATACATCTTTAGTCTAGTATTATAACTATAACTAGCATGTCTTTAAATGAATATGCTATCATGATATGGTAATTTTGATATTTAAATAAATTAAATTGAGTAATGAAAGTGGGTACATTATGTTTATCATTGAATTAATAAAAGGTATTATCTTAGGGGTCGTCGAAGGATTAACAGAATTTGCACCTGTTTCCTCTACTGGACATATGATTCTAGTTGATGATATGTGGTTAAAATCATCTGAATTTTTAGGTTCTCAATCAGCATTTACATTTAAAATCGTCATCCAATTAGGATCCGTCTTTGCAGCAGCATGGGTATTCCGCGAACGCTTCTTAGAGATTTTACATATTGGTAAACACAAACATGTTGAAGGAGAAAACGATCAACAAAGACGTTCAAAGCCAAGACGTTTAAATTTATTACATGTATTAGTGGGTATGGTGCCAGCAGGTATTTTAGGCTTACTATTTGATGATTTCATCGAAGAACATTTATTTAGTGTGCCAACTGTTATGATTGGCTTATTCGTAGGTGCTATCTATATGATTATTGCTGATAAATACTCAGCTAAAGTTAAAAACCCACAAACAGTAGATCAAATCAATTATTTCCAAGCGTTTGTAATTGGTATCTCTCAAGCAGTAGCTATGTGGCCTGGTTTCAGCCGTTCAGGCTCAACAATTTCAACTGGGGTATTAATGAAATTAAATCATAAAGCTGCATCAGACTTCACATTTATTATGGCTGTTCCAATTATGTTAGCAGCTAGTGGTTTATCTTTATTAAAACATTATCAAGATATTCAGATTGCTGATATACCTTTTTATATTTTAGGCTTTTTAGCTGCATTTACTGTTGGACTAATTGCAATCAAAACATTCTTGCATCTAATTAACAAAATCAAACTAATTCCATTTGCCATTTACAGAATTGTATTAGTAATCTTTATTGCTATACTTTACTTCGGATTTGGCATTGGTAAAGGTATTTAATTTCCTTTTAAAATATAGACTGTCAATTAAGGAACCACTTGATTGGCAGTTTTTATTGTCTTCTTTTAAAAAACATCTGAAATACTTAATAGTGATTCACTACTATCATCGTTTATATTGATGTATCATAGGGTATGTAAAATTAATAAAGTAATTATGGAGGCAAGATCTATGGATAAGAAAAAAGTCATCAAATTTATGATTAATGTATTACCAATTGTATTGGTACCGTTAATTGTTGAACGTAAACGTATCAAACAACATCCGGACGTACAAAAAGTTACAGATGCTACAAGTAAAGTTGCTTCAAAAACATCTGCAGCAATCAGTAACACAGCGAGTGATGTTAAAGAATATGTCGGCGATAAAAAACAAGATTTTGAAAATAAGCGTGAACTTAAAAAGTTTGCTAGAGAACATGATCCTGCCTATATTGAGAAAAAAGGCGAAAAATTAGCTAAACAAAATCGTAAAGACGCTGATAAAATGAATAAAATACTTCAAAAAAATATCGAAAAGCGTCATAAAGAAGAGCAAAAAGCCCGCGAAAAGAATGAAATACAACGTGTTAAAGATATGAAAAAATCACAAAAATACGAAGAAAAAGCAGGCTTAACACCTAATAAATTAGATGAGAAAACTGAGAAAAAAGGCGATAAACTAGCTGAAAAAAATCGCAAAGAAATCGCTAAAATGAATAAAAAGTTACAAAAAAATATTGAAAAACGACACAAAGAAGAACAAAAACGCCAACAAGAAGCTGATAAAGCACGCATCAAGTCATTTAAAAAATATAAAGATTATGTTGCCAAAAGCGCCTCTCAACAAAATAAAGAAAACAATACTGAGGCATAATTGTGACACATATTATTATTGATGGAGATGCTTGTCCTGTTGTTGATTCTATTATAGATTTAACAACTGAGACAGGCATTTTTGTGACAATTATTCGGAGCTTCAGCCATTTTTCGAACCAATTATATCCCCCGCATGTATCAACATTATATGTTGATGATGGACCAGATGCAGTTGATTACAAAATTGTTCAATTATCAACGAAAGATGATATCGTAGTCACTCAAGATTATGGACTCGCAAGTTTATTAGTCGACAAAGTCTTAATTGTCATGCATCATAATGGGAAGATATACAATTCCAAAAATATTCAACAACTATTAGATAAACGATATATGAATGCACAAATTAGAAAACAAGGTGGTCGCCACAAAGGTCCCCCACCTTTTACAAAGCAAGATCAAAAAGTGTTTGAACAATCACTATTAAAAGTCATTCATCGAATTAAGGAGCTGGATTAACATGAAACGAATCGCAGTTTATTGTGGTGCAAGCAAAGGTCATGACCCTTCATATGTACAAAAAGCATACGATTTAGGTAAATATTTTGCTGAACAAGGTTATGAATTAGTATTTGGTGCAGGGTCAATTGGTATTATGGGTGCCATTCAAGATGGTGTATTAGATCATGGCGGCAAAGCTATTGGCGTCATGCCTAAAATGTTAGATGAACATGAAATCACAAGCCAACGTTTAACTGAATTAATTCTAGTTGATTCTATGCATGAACGTAAAAATAAAATGGCAGAACTTGCAGATGCATTTGTCATGGCTCCCGGCGGCGCAGGTTCACTAGAAGAATTTTTCGAAATGTATAGTTGGGCTCAAATTGGTATCCATGAAAAGCCTATTGCCATTTATAATATTAATGGCTTTTTCAATCCACTACAAACAATGATTGACCATATGATTGAGGAAGGTTTTATTGATCCTAAGTATCGTGCACTTGCACCGTTATGTGACACTAAGGAATCATTAATAGAATCTATATTGAATTTCAAACCTCTAGGTACTCGTTCATACGATTAATCATTCTAAGGTTAAAAAATAAACAAACACCCCTAATATTGTTATCATCAGCTAAACAATATTAGGGGTGTTTGTTACGCTTATGTATAAATTTTTCACTTTCGAAGATTAATGTAATAGCGCACTTGCCTTTTTAATAAATGATACTTACTTAGATTGGGTAATTCGAAATGATCATACACTGTCATGCCAATTTTTTCCATTACACGTTGTGAAGCTTTATTTGCTTCTGCTGTAAAACTATAGACATCGTATATTTGATGTTGTTCTGCTAACTTCAACGCTACCTTTGCGCCTTCAGTTGCTAATCCTTTTCCCCAAAATTCTGGCAACAAGCGCCAACCTATTTCATAAAGCGGTAATTCTTTAAATGGATAATCGCTTGTTTCTGGAATATAATTCAAACCTATAAAGCCTATCCATTGATGGGACTCTTTATCTTCTACAGCAAATAATCCAATGCCATAATCTTTAATAACCGCATCCATAGTTCTCATATCTAATTCTGAACGACGATAACTCAATAAACTTGGAAAATATTTACGTACGTCATAATTCGCATTCATTTTTTGAAAAGGTAACAGATCATCTTCATGCCAGTCTCTTAATATTAAACGCTCTGTTTCACAATAAATCATCGATTGACACTCCTATATAATTTCTCAATAAAAAACACAAAATCGATATTTTGATCAACTTTGCGTTTTAGATAGCAGTTTATTTTGATTTAGAAATATAACTTATAAGTTCAACATGAACTGGCACTTCTTTTAAACGTGCTCTATCTGATTTCAGCGCAGTAAAAGTAGCATCTATAAAATCTTGTTGATGGTTTAAACGATATGTAGCAACAAAAGTATCTGTATCGGACTCAAAGTTTGGTAAATGTGCAATTACACGCTTAATTTCGCCAGTAGAATCAGCAATCGTGCGTCCTGTAATATTTTCTAATTCTCTACCTAATTCTGGCAAAGTAATATCTTGACCCTCTAAAATTCTAAAATCTTGTTCATGCATGCCGTTTCTCTCCTTTATTAATTACGTTGTCTATTTTTACATTCTGTTTCAATCATGACCACATTTTAATTAATACATACCCTTAAAATAAGGTTTAAAACGCTGTACCTTTCATCTATAACAAGAAAGCAATTCAATTATGATTGGTGTTTGTCATTAGCTTTTTGATCTTTATCTGTTGATGTAGGCTTTTTGTGATTATCTTTATCCGATGACTTAGTTTGATCTTTTGATTGCTTATCTTGTGATGCCTCTTTATCTTTATCTTTATTTTTGTCTTCGTCTTTTTTATCATCCTTGTTATCTTCTTTTGAAGGTTTTAAATCTTTCACTTCTTTTTCAAGGTCTTTTTGCTTATCTGCTAATTTTTCTTTTTCTTGTTGAAGCTTTTCTTTTTTATCTTTTAATTCTTTATTTTCTTTTTGTAAATTATCGATGTCCTTTTCCAGAGTGGCTTTCTCTTGGCTTTTACCACAACCTGTTAAAAATAGCATGACCGCCATAATACTGATGATTAATTTCTTCATATAAAACTCCTTAACGTCATTAAATCTTTTTTAATTTTAACATGAATTAGCAACATAATCCTAATTCTAATCAATATCTTTATACATTTTCACATGACTCACTTGATAACCTAAATCTTTATTCAAAGATATCATTGGTAAATTACTTTTATGAATTGTACTGCTTATTCGCTTTGCATTCATAGTTTTTGCCCATTTTTCAAGCGCAATCTTCAGTTGCGTAGCTATTCCCAGTTTGCGAAATTGTGGTTCAACATATAGCAGTTCAGTGTTAACCATACTTTTTTCATTACTAAAATGTCCCCAAATAAACGCTATTAATTGACCTTCATTTTCATATATATAAATTTTATCATTTGTATGTTCTAATCTTGAACATATCATCTCGTACCTAAGAGCAATACTCAGTTTAGTACATTTATAGTTGGATTCTACTTGCGACAATAATGTCTCATGTATATTAGCTATTTGCTTGATATAATTATGTTCATCTTTATTAAGTGTCCTCATTTTCCTCTCCAATATTAATCGTTATATTTATGCGTTTAATATGATATGATTGACCTTATTAATACTATAAAATCATTTCCATTTTAATTTGGAATTAAACATTTTTAAAGGAGCGCTTAATTAACAATGAAAAGTACTGCGCAATTAACAAAAGAAAATAATGTTAAATCATTAAGATTAAGCAATACTGATAGAGAAATCTTCGAGAATTATATGACTTATATGCGCTCTGACTTTCGCGTCAATCCTCATGATACAGAGTTAATTATTAACCGTATACTTAAACAATTATTAAGCGCAGAACAACATGGTTTATTAGCCTTAGATTTTTTCAATCACGATCCAAAAGCACATGCAATAAAAGAACTAAAAGCGATGCCTAATGAAACATTTAAAAATATTTTTAAATATATATATCAGCACATCGTTCTATTAATTGGGATTGTTAGTTTTCTCAAAGGATTTTTAGGATTTTTCATGGAAAAAAGTGGAAGTAATTTATATTTTGTTTCGTTCCCGTTTTCAGTAGTCGTCGGATTCTTTATTGTCTTTTTATTTATATGGTTTAGTTTTAAAACAATACAATTGCAGTGTTTTAACAATTCAAATTGGATATGGATATTCACCTATTTAGCAATCATTCTACTAATTGTAGGATTTTTCTATGTATTCTTTATTCCACAATCATTACTTGCCTTTGGACCATATATTCAGGTAAGCAATTGGGTATTTATTATATTTTCATTTATTGTTATGCCTATTGGATTACGCATTGAAAGAAATATTTCGAAAAAACATTCTCATACATTTTTATAAACTAAAAGCTTATTACATCATATGCGAATTTGGTACTGTTCATGATAAAATCACAAAATTACAGTTACCGAAAAACATATTTTGCAATAAGCTTTTTATTAATTAATCAATAAAGCATCTATAAAGAACCATACAATCATTATAAACATAATGATTGCTTGAGCTATACTACTTGTTAAAAATGCTACGATTGAACCTATACTTACTTTAACTGCTCTTTCAAATGAATAGCCTTGTATTAATTCAACTATGAATACCAAAATAAAAGGTATAATAATAATTCCAAATGGCGGTAAAACAAAACATCCAATAACCACACCAATTAAAGCTGCATACTCTCCAAACTTAGAACCACCGAAGCGATTCACAAAATATTTATTAGCTAAAAAGTCCGCACATAAAATTAATATTGTTAGCAATGCCATAGATACATAAAACACCCATGATAAATGCTGATTATGAAAGCCAAATTGATAGATTAGAAAGCCAACCCATAATACTAAAACAGAAGGAATAATCGGCTTAATCAACCCAACAAATGCTAACATGAAGGCAGCAATGATAAGTAGCCATAAAATAATTGTCATGTTGATATCACATCCTCTTTTGTAATTTTTTGATTTTTAGTAAAGAATATAAGTATCATACCTAACATGATTGATGCTGCTGATACAAAAAATACATTTTCCAAACCTACCCAGTGACTCATAGCACCACCTAATAAGTTACCGCCTAACTGTCCAATAACCATTGCATTAGAAAATAGTGTTGAGGCGTATCCTGGGAAATCTGGTAAGATATCTTGGAAATAACTAATACCAATTCCTAAAAGAACCGCTAAGAAAATAGCTAAAAACACCTGTCCTGCTAACATCATATAGAAGTTTTTAAATACCCCAATGCTGAAGTAGAATAAACCACCAAATATCGCTCCATAAATCAACAATGTTCGAGTCTGTAATCTAGATGATAAAACGCCAAGAATGATCATAAATGGCACTTCTAAACCAGCACATAAACTAGCTAAATAACCGACATGTTGCTCATTTTCTTTTAAATAATCAGTAACAAATAAAGGCATATTCATCGTATACATCCATTGTCCAATGTGTAATAAAATAAATGCAATAAATGGTAATAAAAGTGTTTTGTCTTTAAACATATTAGGAGCAATTTTTTCAACATGTTGTTGCGTACTAATAGGGTGTTTAATGTTTAAATCCTTATAGAAAAACACTTGAAGTACTAAAGTAAATAAAATGATACTTATTGTTCCACCAAACAATCCAGCATAGCCTTTTAATCCGATTAATTGGGCACCAATAAATGGACCAAATAAAAAGCCCAATGAGAACATTGAACGTAATACTGTGTTGGCAAATTGAGCTCTATCTTTAGAGCTTGAAACATTGATAGATTCTCTAGCAGATGCGTAAAGTTGGGGCATTGCTGGTGCAAATAATCCTTGGAAAATCGCATATAGTAATATGAATAACCAGATTGTATCTACAAAAAAGTATATTGAAAAACCAAGCGCACCCATTAATAATGCGAGAATAATAATAATTTTTCTATTAAAGTGATGCGTATCCGAAAATCTAGCAATAATTGAATTTACTGTAAACTGGCTAATCGCTGCAGATGCTAGAAGTAATCCATACTGATTTGTTGTCATACCTAAATCTTTAGTTGCAAAAAGAACAAGATATGGGACCGTAACCGCAATACCCATACCTAGTAGAAACATATTAGCAACAAAGAGTTTATAATTCTTTATTTGTAATAACGCTGCAAACATATCCATAACCCCACTTCTTAGAGCCCCTTTTAATTTATTAATTAGGGGCTCTTATGCAGTTGGTGCGTTAGCAATCAACTGTAATCCTTTATCCCCTTTTAATTTATTAATTAGGGGCTCTTTTGCTGTTGGTGCGTTAGCAATCAACTGTAATCCTTTATCCCCTTTTAATTTATTAATTAGGGGCTCTTTTGCTGTTGGTGCGTTAGCAATCAACTGTAATCCTTCGTCCCCTTTTAATTTATTAATTAGGGGCTCTTTTGCTGTTGGTGCGTTAGCAATCAACTGTAATCCTTTATCCCCTTTTAATTTATTAATTAGGGGCTCTTTTGCTGTTGGTGCGTTAGCAATCAACTGTAATCCTTCGTCCCCTTTTAATTTATTAATTAGGGGCTCTTTTGCTGTTGGTGCGTTAGCAATCAACTGTAATCCTTTATCCCCTTTTAATTTATTAATTAGGGGCTCTTTTGCTGTTGGTGCGTTAGCAATCAACTGTAATCCTTCGTCCCCTTTTAATTTATTAATTAGGGGCTCTTATGCAGTTGGTGCATTAGCAACCAACTGTATTCCTTTGTCCCCTTTTAATTTATTAATTAGGGGCTCTTTTGCTGTTGGTGCATTAGCAAACAACTGCGTTCAACTTAACCGAATAGTTTAAAATTAAATACTAACCTTAAATTAGTTTAAGACTACGCCTTTGGTTGTTCAACAAAGCTCGCCATGAGATTTACAAACGAATCAACTTGTGGCAATTGCAACATGCTCGGATCATAACTCATAAATGTCGAACGAATCAGCGGTTCATTATCAATTTCTACTTTTTCAAACTCAAATTGTTCTTTGCTGATATTTTTCATCATAATTTCTGGCAAGATTGTAACACCTACACCACTAATCAACATTTCTTTGCAAGTTGCTACTTGATCCACTGTAATAGTTGCATGGTAATCTTGTTCTAAATTATCGTTATACCATTGTTTTATTTGATTTATATAAATCGGGTCAGCTTGAAACTCTATAAATGGTAACTTTGTAACATCATCTCGTCTATTTTTTGGAAAAATAAAATAATGATCATCATTAAATAAGTGTGTGTTAGCTAAATTCATTACCTTATTTCCACGAGTTATCATAACATGATAATCTCTATGATTTGCTTTAATTTGTTCAGTTGAACCAACTTGCACTTGTATTTCAACATTAGGAAATTGGGCATTATATAGGCTCAAAACTTCAGGAAGTAAGGTTTGTCCAATCAAAGAAGAACACCCGATTGATATTGTTCCATTCACTTCACCAATATGTGCCTGCATTTTGTCAAAAAATAATCGCTCTCTTTTCAACATGTCACGGGCATGCTCAATAATCATTGTTCCTTCAGTTGTTGTAATCAATTGTTTTTTTGTTCTGATAAAAATATCTACTCCAAAAGCATTTTCAATAGCTTTTAGTCTTTGTGTAACAGCAGGTTGAGATATATATAAAATTTCAGCCGCTTTACGTAACGTTTTCGTTTCGTCTAATGTTATTAGTAAACGATAGTCTTCAATCTTCATAATTTCCCCCCCATAAATTATTCAATTATTGAACTTTCATGACTACGAGCATTCAAGAGTTCATTACTAACGAATAATTTTCACCAATTTTATTGGTATGGCTGCAGCTTGAATTACTTAGTTTTCTTTTGTTGTTGGTGATTTTTAGTTTGATTATATTGCTTAGGTTTTATTTGTTTGCTTTTTTCAAAATTAGTTTTATTTTGTGGCTTTTGATGATTTTTTTGAGCCTTTGCATTAATTTTATTAAAGCAGTACATGATTTTCTTTTGGAATCCTTTAAAATCATTTTCTAACTCTGCCATAATTTGATGTGCAATCATATATGCTTCATGAAATTGCTTTTTTGTAATTTGCTCACTTTCTAATGCAAACATTAAATCATCTTCATCTACCAACTCATATTCACCACTTGGTAATGCTAAAACATCTAAACATAAATCTACTGTACGCGCATTACCTTTTTGCGTTATATTTTTGATATTTATATCAAAATAATATTCTAATGGATTGCCTTTATTATCAAACATTACAGTTATACTATAACGTTTCTTTTCAGGTAGTATTTGCAACCATTTATAATTGTCATCTGCGACAATGATATTTTGTCCAACTACCGTCACCTCTAAAGGATCACGAACCTTTTTCATCGTGACTAAGCCTATAATACCCTTAAACCTATTATTATTAACTTTTACCTCTGTGTATTCCCTATCAATTAGGCGACGCCAGTGACGTTTATCTATATACTTTACTTTCACAGTCACCAACTCCTTGTCATTATTATATAAAACTACATAAATGATGTCATGTCATGATACAGTTTTATAGTTTTTGTTAATCATATGAAAATATTTATTATTATTTTACTACAACTCGCTTCAATTTACTTAAAATAGACAATATTAATTAGATAGTACACACATTTCTTCATAAAAGTGATTTTTCAAAAATATAAATAACACACTCTTATCGTTTTCAAAATCATTTAATGCTATTTTCATTAAAAACATCTGAAGCATCAAATCTATTCTGATTCAATCAAGAATACATATAAAAATGAAGTGACTCAAAGGTTTATTAACAACCTTCAAACCACTTCATTGATTCTTTTTTATTTTAAAGCATATTTTTCGATTACTGATTTAAGATGCGGATATTGATCAAATAATTCAGATTGCTTAAACAATTCAAATTGCTTAAACTCAAATGCCGGTTGACACATACAACCTACTAAACTAAAAGTATTTGAATTTTCAATTGAAGAAGCAAAAATTGTTCCTTTAGGCACTACATATTGCAATACATCTCCATTTTGGATATCAGTACCCAATGTTGCAGTCATATATTCTCCATCCGGATTTATCATATGAATTGTTAGAGAATCACCGGCATGATAGTACCATACTTCATCAGCATCAATTCGATGAAAATGCGAAATATTGTCATCTGTAAGTAAAAAATAAATACTGCTAAACGGCGCTCTGTGTCCATCTTTTAATACTTCTCGGATTGTCTCTCTATAAAAACCACCTTCAGGATGCGATTCGAGTTGTAATTCATTAATCCATTGTTCTGCTGTTTTCATTATTTCAAATCCACATTATGGAATACGTTTTGTACATCTTCTAAATCTTCTAATGCATCGATTAATTTTTCAAATGTTACTTGGTCCGCTTCAGAAAGCTCAATATCTGTTTGAGGTAACATTTCAAATTCTGCTACTTTAAATTCTTCTACACCAGCTGCACGAAGCGCATCTTGAACAACCGCAAATTGATCTGGTTCAGCATAGACTATTGTCAATCCATTGTCGTCAATCACATCATTTACATCTACATCTTGTTCCATTAATGTTTCAAGTATATCGTCAACAGATTTACCTTCAATACCAAACGTTGCCACATGGTCAAACATATAAGCAACTGATCCAGATACACCCATATTACCGCCGTTTTTACCAAAAGCAGCACGCACATCAGATGCAGTACGATTTACATTGTTTGTTAACGCATCAACAATAAGCATTGATCCGCTTGGGCCAAATCCTTCATATCTTAGGTGATCAAAGTTTTCGTCTCCAGCACCCTTAGCTTTATCTATTGCTTTTTCAATAATATGATTCGGTACTGAATATGTCTTAGCGCGTTCAAGTACCAATCTTAAAGCTTGGTTAGATTCTGGGTTTGGTTCACCAGATTTTGCTGCAACATAAATCTCCTTACCAAATTTCGCATATATTCTACTTGTATTTTTATCCTTTTGGGCCTTTTTTTCTTTAATGTTATTCCATTTACGTCCCATAATGTCATCTCGCTTTCGAACTGTTTAATTAACAACATATATTATACATGATTTTTTTATGATTATATACATTTTCACAATTAACATTATTGAACTACGATTTCTTCAATCTGTTACTTAGTTTTAAAATATGTATAAATTAAAAATGTGCCGATAAGCAATTTCTATGCTTTCGACACTCAATTTCAATTAAATATTTAAAAATTGTTCTACATCTTCAAATAAAGCATTAAATTTAGATATATCATCATCATTTAAATAAATATAAATTTTACGCTCATCTTTAGATGATCTAACTTTACTAAGTCTTTCTTTTTCAATTAGTCTTCTTATAGAAACTAATAATTTTGTCCTACTTAAATCTAGCTCATCCATTGCAGTTTTTAAAAATGATTGCATAAGTACTTTTTCATCTTTGCAATACTTCATCGTTAAATCTAAGACTGCTAAATCATTTAGCGACAACTTATATTTTTTATCAATATATTCAGATAATGCTTTATATTGTTTATAGAAGCCAAGCAATGTTTCTAATTTCTCAGTATTCAAAATGTTGCACCCCCAAATATATAAAGACAATGCTTCTGTCATTATTATCTTAAATTTTTCTGCCATTGTCTTTCTCATTTGTTTTTAATACGTTGTCAAAATTACCAACAAATGCAAATTAAATTTTGCAATACATATCAAGGTGTTATTTTTTTCCTATTTTAATTATGTATAACGCATTAAAAGTAACGTTAATGTTTAAGGAATTATTACTAAAGTTATGCTCTTTAATCTCGATTGCTGGTTTAAGGTAGTTGTCAATTTTAGAGAGTAAACTGGGGTTCCATTCATATTTATCTCTTAATTCTTTAGAAATCAAATGATTAATGTTCCCACTATTTTCATCTAACGTTTCTATTACAATTAGATATTTATCGTTTAAAACATTATTTTTGAAATTTATATAAACTTGACTATCCTCAAAATTGCTCATAATTGTCTCGCTCTCAATCACTCGCCAATCATAAATAACCAGGCAATGATAATTCTCTATATCAAAAATAGAATAATAACTGTTTTCGTATTTTGGTTTCGAGACATATTCGATAAACTTTTCTAATATAAGACCTAGTGTTGTTTTAAATCCATTTTTATCATATAGATGCATCGCATTAAATGTTTGATGATTATCAAAAATGTTTAATCCAAAACCATCAAAGTTATGATACAGCGCACTTAATGTCTTATAAATTAATGGAGCACTATTACTTAAATCTCGTTCTTTATTATTAAGCAGTTTATGATTTTCAACATTTAGAAAAATCAGCTTTTCTTGTTCTATATCCAATTCGTTAATAACTTTTTTTAAATTTTTAAAATGCAAAATATTTTTCAATAGTAACTCATCACTTTCCCCCATCAAATAAGGGCTACTTAAATTTGCATTATCTATTATTAACGAATTGAATTTAAGTCGCTTTATTTGTGATACTAGTGATTTAAAAACTGAAGGTTTATCAAATAAACAGGTAATATTCAATCCTAATTTCACATTTAACATGATGTTATGTAGTTTTAAAATCATACGGTAAATTGTCCTAATTTCCATCAATGATAAATCAAAAACAAAATGCACTTCGTAATTATTATGATGATTTATTTCGTTTGGAGATAATTGTCTAATAACATTCATAAAAGCTTCTTCAACATAATAAGTCGTTTCAATATCATTTATATTAAATGCTATCTTTAAATCACTTTCAATTATGGTTTTAATGATTGTAAACTTTTCTTCTTCGGACATGGTATTTTTACTTTTTAAAATCGATGGCATGATGAAAAAGACAACTTGGCTGTTCTTGTTCAATAAGGTTTTAAAAATTCCTTCTAAGAAAACAAGTTTCATTTCTGTATAAGTATTAATTTGAACAACCGTTTGAAATAACTTAGGTATTTCAAATTTGTCTTCGTCAATATGTATAACATCAGTTAGGTGATTTTTATAATGATCAATATAATTCAATATGACTTCTTTTACTTCTTGGGCCATACCGCCTACAAGTGGCTCTGGATTAAGCATTATACATTTATTAAATTTTGATAAATTACGATATTCATTCGGTGTTATATCCATATAACTTTTAAACATTTTAGAGTACGTTGAGCTGCTGCTAAATCCTAAATGTTCACTTATATTGCTAATAGTACTATCTGTAGTAAGTAGAATCTCTATGGATTTACCAATTTTCAAAGTATCAATATATTTTTTAAAACCCATGCCCATAAGTAAGTGGAATTGCGAAGACAGATTTGACTTTGAAACAAATAATTTATCAGCGACACTTTTTAATGTCAATCGTTGATTTACATTTTGATAAATATATTCGAGCTCATCTCGCAAATCACCATAATAAGCATAACGATATTGATTTTGCGCAATCTTTTTATCCATACTTGCTTCTTTTGCAATGATTTTAATAATATCCTGTAATTTTCTAATATCAGCGTCATTAAGAGGCTGATTATCAAGGTATCGATATGTCAATTTTAATAATAAGCATTTCAAATTATAGGATGATTTAATTAACTTTGCTGTATAGTGATAATTAAAGAAAGTAAAGCCTAATTCCGCAAACCAATCGCTACTCAAATACAACATGATCGTTTTTTTATTATTCTTAATACTAAATACATCCAGATGATTAATGATATATATATCATCTTCAATTATTTTACTTTTACGAAATTTTTGTAGTTCGATTTCCCCGTCAATTGGCCAAAATAAGACTATGCCATCTTGGCAACGCGTTGTCGCATATTCATTATTAGTAAGTATATGCAAGCATGATTTTGCCATAACTTTACCTCTTTCTATATTTAAATACCACTTTTATCATTCCCTATAATATTTAACTTATTTAATTAAACGTAAATTTAACACAATACGAATACCAAATCAAAAATAAATAAAACTATATAATGGTTAATTTTTAAACTTATATATCAATCATTTAAACATTACAAAAATAGATGTAGTCAGTTTAATTAAACTATCTAATTGAAAACGCACTACTTTTTAGCATTTTCAAAATAATTTTAAATGACCACATCTACAACGTATTACTATTATCTTTTGTTAGCCTTACATTCATTTTCAATTTAAAAATAAACACTTATTTAAATCACATTCTACTTTTGAGATGAGCTCAAACTAACATTAAATTGTTTATATTATCTATACTTATTCCTATTAATATTTCGATTTTAAAATTAATACGTAGCTATACTTTACTCTTCTAATAAAAGTGTAATTAGAAAGGCAAGTATACCTGTTTAAAGTTTATCTTCTAAGATTTGTTTACTTTAGAACTATAGCAGTTAATCATTTCAATGATTAATAATATCTTTACAATTAAGGTAATATATTTAAATTACCCTATCTAAATTTCTAATTTATGACAATCGCTCCAATTTAAGGTTGATATTCATTGTTGATTATTCCAAAACTTTATACAAATTTCTTTATTAATTTAAATGTTTATCTTCTGAACATATTAGCAAGATAAAGTATATCCTTAATAATATTCAACAAATTAATAAATAGATTAAATCCCATTTCTCTTGGTGAATAGTCACCTCTTTTTAAACGATTAAAATCATACAAAGTATAAAGTAGAAATAACAACAGACTAACGACGGTAATAACAGTATAAAAAATAGGATTATGCAGAAAAATACCAATTAGACTCGCAATAATTAAAGTTATTAATGTAACGAATAAATACTTACCTATACTTGATGCATCTCCAACGAAGAAATAACCAATAATACCAAATGCTATAAATGCAAAAATTGCTAATGCGATATTTTTATAGAAAATATCTGGTCCTAAATTTTGTAAATACGTGGTAAACGTTGCGTATGACAATAAGCCAATTACTACAGCGTAAATATGTGAAATGATTAAACCGAACCGTCTCGCTCTCTCAAATACAAGTGTTGCTAAAATAATAATCAGTAATCCAAATGACAAGGGTTGTCGCCAACTTAATGGTAAAAACTGACCTAGATAGCATCCTATGCCAAATATAATCCAGTAATACATAAAATAAAGCCACACTTTACTTATTGATTGAGCATGCTGGTTTTGCTGAAAATATGAATGATTTGTATTTTGCGACAAAATAATTCCTCCTTCTACTGTCGTTTTATGCGTCAAATTTTACAGTAAATTTTGCTTCATCAAAAGAAATAACCTTTAACAAGTACAGTAATTTTACATTTTACAATGTTACAAAATATAAATTTTTATAATTAGTTAAAATCACTAAAACGCTTTTATACACTATCAAATCAGCATTTATAAAAATATGAACCGATATCCTAAAATGTTAATAATATTACAAGATAATAACAAACCACACAAAGCTACTTATTTTTGATAATATGGAAAGCGTAATATAAAACGAAAACTTAATTTACTATATAAATTGTCTTAATAATTTTTAAAAGTAGTAAATCTTAATTTTAAGGAGGAGTCCCTTTGAAAAAATTAGCATTTGCAATAACAGCAACATCTGGTGCAGCTGCATTTTTAACGCATCATGATGCACAAGCTTCTACACAACATACAGTACAATCTGGTGAATCATTATGGAGTATTGCTCAAAAATACAACACTTCAGTAGAGAGTATTAAACAAAATAACCAATTAGATAACAACTTGGTATTCCCTGGTCAAGTTATCTCAGTAGGTGGAAGTGATGCACAAAATACGTCAAACACTTCTCCACAAGCTGGTTCAGCATCATCTCATACTGTACAAGCTGGTGAATCATTAAATATCATTGCTAGCAGATATGGTGTTTCAGTTGATCAATTAATGGCAGCCAATAACTTACGTGGTTATTTAATTATGCCTAACCAAACATTACAAATTCCTAATGGTGGATCAGGTGGTACAACACCAACAGCTACAACAGGTAGCAATGGCAATGCATCATCTTTTAATCACCAAAATTTATACACTGCTGGTCAATGTACATGGTACGTGTTTGACCGTCGTGCTCAAGCTGGTAGTCCAATTAGCACATATTGGTCAGACGCTAAGTATTGGGCTGGTAACGCAGCTAATGATGGTTACCAAGTAAACAACACACCATCAGTTGGTTCAATTATGCAAAGCACACCTGGCCCATATGGTCATGTTGCTTATGTTGAACGTGTCAATGGTGATGGTAGTATCTTGATTTCTGAAATGAATTACACATATGGTCCATACAATATGAACTACCGTACAATTCCAGCTTCAGAAGTTTCTAGCTATGCATTCATCCATTAATTAAATAAATTGTACTGATATATACTAGCAATTCACATCATGTGAGATTGCTAGTTTTTTATTTTTGAAAAAAATTTTCATTTTGGTACAAAAAATTATCTCACCCTTCCCTATCATACTTATTTATATTTTGTATGAATGGTAGTTAGGTAAAAAATAATAACCTACCTATTTGATTAAATTAAATGCATAATATATTAAAAATCAAAATAATGCAACTAAGTTGACTATATAATGATTTAATTTGTTATACCAGTATTTTACGCTTTTTCGTCTACATATACAAATTTATATTAAATAAAGTCCAATACAATTTAGGTTAATCAAACAAGTTGATAGCTATTTAATTATTCATTCATTGCAGAATATAAACTATTAAATCATTATTTTACGCTTACTTATATTTTAATGACCTAACTGTTTATGTTCCATGGAATACATTTATAACTTAGCCCCTAATTAAAATGCTTTGTCTTGGTCATTCTATGTAAATTCTATAAAATATGTTATCTATTTACATAAAAAACTGAACTTCAATACCACCACATTTTTGTGATACTGAAGTTCAGTTTAGTTTTATTTTCAATTAGAAAAATAAGTTAAGTATATAGAATAGTAAACCTGCTAACAATGCTGAAATAGGTAATGTAATCACCCATGTAATGATCATTCGTTGCGCAGTACTCCATTTTACACCTTTAGCTCGGTTAGAAGCACCAACACCTAAGATTGATGATGACACAACGTGAGTTGTTGATAATGGGAAATGTAGCGATGATGCAACAAAAATTGTTAATGCAGATGATAAATCGGCCGCAGCACCATTTGCTGGACGTATTTTCATAATATTACCACCTACAGTTTTGATAATTTTCCAGCCACCAATTGCAGTACCAAGCCCCATTGCTGTCGCACAGGCAAATTTTACCCATAACTGTGGTTCAACGCTGCCATCATTCTGTACATTAGCAACAATCAATGCCAACGTAATAATACCCATTGATTTTTGCGCATCATTCGTACCGTGAGAGAATGATTGTAACGCTGCTGTGAAAATTTGGAAAAATCTAAAGTTACGATTCGCTCTTGTTAAATTTGCATTTTTAAAGATAACTTTAAAAATTGAATACATCAAGAAACCAACACAAAATGCGATAATCGGTGAAACGATTAATACAATAATAATTTTTGTGAAACCTTGGTAATGTAACACTCCAAATGAGCCTTCAGATGCGATTGCTGCTCCCGCAATTGAACCTATAAGTGCATGTGAAGACGAACTTGGAATTCCGTAAAACCAAGTAGCTAAATTCCAAACAATAGCCGCAAGTATTGCAGCTAACACAACAACTAAGCCATTTTCCAATTTAAATGGATCGACAATGTCTTTAGTAATGGTGCCTGCAACGCCCGTAAATGTTAAAGCACCTATAAAGTTCATCACTGCTGCCATTAAAATTGCCGTTTTAGGCGTTAACGCTCTAGTAGATACAGCAGTAGCTACTGCATTGGCTGTATCATGGAATCCATTGATAAAGTCAAATATCAGCGAGAAAATAACTACAGCTATAGTGACGATGATTATATATGACATAAATATAAACTCCCCTTAGCTATTTTTCATAATAATAGTTTCAAAATTATTTGCTACGATTTGACATTTATCAGCGATTTCTTCCATGCTTTCATAAATATCTTTTATTTTAATTAAAGTGATTGGATCTGTTTCGCTATTGAAAATATGTTTAATTGACTGTCTTAAAATACCATCACAGTTTGTTTCAAATTCTTTAATATTAATTGAATGAATACGCATATGTGATAATTTTTTATCGACTAATAAGCCGACAGCAAGTTTCATTTCTGCAACTGCTTTTTGAATGTTATCAACAAACTCAGCCATATATTCATCTGTGTATTCGATTGAATACATTTCAAACATAGCTGCCGTTTCTTCAATTGCATCTAAAACATCATCAATTGCATCACATAATGATAAAATATCTTCACGTTCAATTGGTGTGATAAATGTTTGATTTAAATCAGTAATTACTTGATGTACTAATTCGTCACCATGTGACTCATAAGTTTTAATGTTGTCTGAGTATGCTTTTAAATCTAAATGAGTATTGAAATCCATTTTACCGAATTCAATAGCAGCACGATCCAGATTGAAAACCATCTCTTCTAATTGAACCATAAACTTATCTTTTTTCTTACTAAACATTTAAAATCCTCCATTTAAGCGATTGTCACCAATCACATTCAGTTATAATTTGTTTCAAATTAAGACAAGTGAATTTACAAACTAATGATACAAATTTGTTATTATCAATCGTCAGTATAATTTAAGTGTACTGATATTAATTTCAAAAATGCCTCACAGTAAACAATTTACTGTATTTGCCCTTATATGAAAATAGCACAAAATTTACAATCCCACAATTCAATTTACAAATTTTTAACAATTCCGAAACTTAACTTTTACATAAAATTTAAATAGTGGTAGGCATTTGTTTTGAAAAACTTGATATATAGGCAATTTGTTATCTACAAAACTCTAATAATTGTAAATGGACATAGTTGGAAATTAAACAACGATGCAATATTTATTACATATCTTTTACATATTAAAACTCACTTATCTTTCTTCTAACTATTCTTATTTCATATTTCTTTCAATGCCTATGGCTCTATTTTCTCACATTTAATACAATTTACAAAGTTGAAACATATACATTAAAACTGTCGTGCCCGGATTTATAACTATCCAAAAATAAAAGCTTTCAGTATAGCTCATGAATCTTAATTCACTAGCCTACTGAAAGCTGCTATATATATTAAATTGAGTGTCTGATTGTACGCTTAGAATGATTATAAGCTGTTATTGCAAAAATGGCATACATACAAATATATAATCCCATTACTATAAATATCGGTATTTGATTCGTTGTCCCCATCAATTTCATATATGCTAATGATGTAAAATATGCATGTGAAAGTGCAATGACTAATGGCAATCCAAAATTAAACGCAATTTTAAATTTTAATCCTTTTGCCATATCTTTTTGTGTAAATCCAAGTTTTCTAAGAATACTATAATTTTCTAACTCGTCTTCAGTTTCATCTATTTGTTTAATGTATATGATACAACATACGGCAATTAGGAAACTAATTCCTAAAAATGAGGTTACAAATAACAATATTCCCGTTAAACTCGATATCGAACTTATGGCTTCACTTCTTGTTTCAATAGATTTGTCAACTTTATTTGTTGCTTTTTCCAAAGCTAACATATCTTTTTTATGTTTTAAATCAAATCCAAATTGAGAAACAATGTGTTTTGGCTTAGTATACTTTCTTATCTCTTGATAATCTTGATCGTTTAACACAAATGTCGGTCCACCTAAGTCAACATCAGTCATAAAGTAAATTTTATTGATATCTTTACGTAATTTAATATCCACATGGTGCTTTTTCGTTCCTATCACTGCCTTACCATGTTTCTTATGCTTCACTAAATCTTTAATAGAGCCTTCCGCTACAAATAAATCAGCCTGACCACGTTTCAAATCCGTATTAGGAATATATTTATCACTAGTAATTGTTACATTATATGGTTCCTTTGCTTTTATATCAAATAAGTCATCCTTATAAAGTTTTGTATGAATCACTTCTTTATAATTATAAAAATGAGGAATTTTTTGGTTGTTCAATTCACTTGCTAACTGATTCGCCTTCTGTTGATCTTTAATCGTAACATCATGAGGTGACGTGTACTTAATTTCACTTGATAAAGTTGCTCTACTGATAGCAGCAAAACAAAGTACTGATAAAGTAATAGCTGAAATAATTGCCATAACAGTAAGTGAAAATGCATTTTTCTGAATACGATACATAATAGATGAAGAAAACATGACATCATTTACACTTATTACACCTTTTTTAAACCTTTTAATAATTTTAAATACCAGGGATACTGAACTTTTAAAAAATAAATACGCCCCAATTACTGTCGCAAACAATATAAACATAAGGACGCCAAATGCATCATAGTAATGTACAATGCGTAAAGAGTAGTAATACCCACTGATGATTAAAATAATACCTAGAATTCCTAGTATAACTTCTTCAAATGTAATTTTATTATGATTCATTTGCTTAGCCTGATTATGCTTTGATAGTTCTGAAATAGATTGTTTCAATACTAAGATAAGATTTTGAGCTGCAGTTAGGAAATAAGCAACGCCAATTAATAATAGCGTCTCAAACACTGCTTTAAAGCTGAAAATAATTGGAACCTTTTCTTTGATACCTAATAAAGTAAACACTATCATTAATAAAATTTTAGAACCAAAGATACCAATCGTAATGCCCAATATAGCTGTTATTGAAAATATTAATAATTGTTCAAACATCAATATATATATAATGTTGTATTTGGATAAACCTAATGTTTGATATAATGCAAGTTCAGAACTACGACGTTTAAGAAATAGTAAATTGGCATATAGCAAAAAGGCAATAATGATAAAAAATAGAAAGTAACTACCTACTTGCGATCCTTCTTTAATAATGGGATATGTCTCAGTTATGTTAATGCTATGAGTATATTTTAGTGCTACGAAGCTAAAAAACAAAACTACACTTGTAATTAGCGAAAAAAGATAAATGGCATAATGTGATAAATTTTGGCGGAAATTTTTAAATATAATCTCATTAAAACTCATAATTAATGCCACCTAAAACACTTTGTACACGTATGATTTCTTTAAAGAAAGTATGTTTGTCATCATCACCTTGATATAACTCCGTGAATATTTGCCCATCTTTAAGCATCACTACTCGATTTGCATAGCTAGCTGCAACCGGATCATGTGTCACCATAATAATCGTCGTCTTAATCTCTTCATTCATTTTCATTAATCGCTTTAATAAATCTTGTGTACTTTTCGAATCGAGTGCACCTGTAGGTTCATCGGCAAATATAATAGAAGGCAATGTTATAAATGCTCTGGCAGCTGATGTTCGTTGTCTTTGACCACCAGACAATTCGGATGGATATTTATCACTGATGTCTAATATATTTAATGCTTCTGCCACTTTTTCATAACGATCTAACATTGTGTCCTTATCTAATTTCTGAACCGTTAATGGTAACATGATATTTTCTTTAACAGTCAATGTATGCAGTAAATTATATTCTTGAAAAATAAAACCAATATCATGCTTTCGAATATCAGATAATGCTTTGTTTGAAAGCTTTTCAAGTTTGTGTCCTTTTAGTGTGATGGAACCTTGCGAAATATAATCAATTGAACTCAAAACATTTAATAAGGTCGTTTTACCAGATCCTGAAGGTCCCATAATAGCAATAAATTCACCTTCTTCAACAGACATATTGATATCTCGCAGAACTTCTTGTGCCATTTTCTTATTGCCATATATTTTTGTTAATTGTTTTACTTCTAATATTGTCACTTTAACACTCCTATATTTATCTTAACTTCATTTCCTTTATATTCAATTTGGCACGCTTACCTTCAATTTTGTATTTAATTAACATCTATTTGATTATATCGTTGAAGTGGTCATGATGTATCAATTCTAAGTAACAAAACGCATGTTTAAAATGACAGATTTGTCACTTCTGACATGCGCTCAACAATTTCATTTTGTAATGGGAAGATCAATTTAACCGTTGTTCCTTTTCCAATAGTCGAAGTGACTTGTAATTGTATTCCTAATTGATCTTTCACACTATCCACTAAGTATAGACCCATGCCGGAGGATGTCGTTTCATTTCTGTTAGCCGTTGACGTAAACCCACGTTCAAATATTCGAGGCATATCTTTTTTACTAATACCTCTTCCGTGATCCTTGATGATTAACGCAACATGTTGATCAATTAATTCCGTTGAAATATCAACATTATAATTCTCACTATATTTCAAAGCATTTGATAAAATCTGTCTAATAATCATACGACACCATTTTATATCCGTGTACACATGATTATCCACTTTAAAGTCAACATCAAAACCAATACCTTTAACCTGACTAATATGTCTTGTTAATTGTATTTCATCAATGACCATGCGTTTAAGTGACACGTAATCAAAATACATATCTTTGCGTTGAGATTCTAATCTCGTAATATACAATTGCGTATCTAACATCGAGTTAATACGTGACCATTCAAATAATAGCGCTTGTTTTCTTTCTTGATTCTCTTCTTGGTCAATTAATAATTTCATGGCTGTCACAGGTGTTTTTATGTCGTGCACAAATTCTGTAATGGTTTGTTCATGCATGTTCAATTGTAACTGTTGGTCGACCACTTTATCTTTATGCGCTAAAATTTGACGATATAAATAATCAACTGTATGACGTTGAAATGGCGTTTCCGCTAAATCTTTATGTTTAATTTCTTCTATTTCTTTATCTTTGTCAAAATGCTTATATAATTTTACTTCTTTAAAATATGTCAATATAAGAAAAATCATTGTTAAACTTAAATTCAAAGAAACAATATAAAATAAACTGTCTATTGGAAAATCATAATCGATAAGACTAATGCCTAACATAAGCAAGTTTAAAAACAATATCCAAAATATCCAGTTCATGCGAGATTTCAAAAAATAAGCTACCCATTTCAAATTATTCATGAGCCATATATCCTTTTCCTACTTTTGTTTCGATTGCACTATCCATACTAATTTCAGATAATTTTTTTCGTAAACGATTCACATTTACTGTTAACGTATTATCACTAACAAATGCTTCATCATCCCATAATGCAGTGATAATTGTATCTCTCGAAACGATTTGATTTTTTTTGGTAATAAGAATTTCTAAAATAATCATTTCTGTTTTAGACAGGAAAATCGTCTGATCACCTTTTTGTATACTGTCTTTTGATAGATCAACGACAGCATCTTGCCAAGTCAATGTACGTTTTTCTTCAGCTGTAAACTCATAGACACGACGATAAATCGCTTGTAATTTAGCAATTAATACATTTGTATAAAAAGGCTTTTGCATATAATCATCTGCGCCAAGTTCCATACTCATCACTTGATCCATCGGGTTGTCACGAGATGATAAGAATAATATTGGCACATTGGAAACTTCTCTCATTTTTCTGCACCAATAAAACCCATCATATTTAGGTAATTGAACATCCAATATAACAATTTCAGGATTAAAACTTTCAAATGTATCCATTACTTTGCCGAAATCTTCAATACCAGCAACATTAAAATCCCATTGTCCTAATTCTTTTTTCAATTCTTGAAACAAAGTATTGTCATCTTCTACTAGTAGTATTTGCATCCATATCACCCAATATCATTTAGTATATTTCATATTTTCTCCTGATTTTAATCGACTTTGAAAATCTTTAATCCGGCAGTCAACTTCAAAGCCATGAATCATCATTTTTTGCATTGGTGCTTGTATAAAGTAATAAATCGGCCAAAATAATCGAGGGATATAATCGTATAGATGTATATAAACGACTGCCGACTCTTTGATTAATCTAAATTCTAACTTCCCTTGATTAACTGTATATTTTTTCACTAAACTTCCACTCAATAAAATTAAAGTTATTATTCCATCAGCTGTCTCTTCTATTTTAAATACTGCGAGCGGTCGCACCTTATTCTTAATATATATCTTAAATTGATCATGTGATTTTTCTGTTTTCACAAAAGTTCCTTTAGTATAACCTATCCATGCAATAAAATGGTTTACAACGTTCTTTAATGTCCATCCCTTTGGTAAAACTACCTTCATCGTTGATCTAACATCATCATACTTTGAAACTTGTAATTCTACATTAACTAAAGAACGTTTAAAAACTAAATTTGTTGTTTCTACAGTTGTACCATATGCACCTAGGCGTTCAATTGTTTCATTATCATAACGACTCCCAGGTATGTAGATTACTTTTTTTACTTGATTGATAGCAGCTGCTCGACCAAAATTATCTGCTGCGATTAATGTTAAATCTCTTGCTGATGATTGTGTTATTTTGGCAGAGTTCTTTGTTGGGTCGATAAAGAATACAGCAATATCTACTTGATTCATTGCTGCAACAACCTGTTCGTAATGAAATATATCACACTGAATCCAAGTCATTTCAACATCATCTGTTTTTTTATTGTCTGGATATTTTGATATAGCAAAAAGTTCCGCATCATTTTCAATCACTTCACTTAAATACTTACCAATATACCCTGTTCCACCTGCTAATAAAACTTTAGGTTTCATCTAAAATACTCCTTTAAACTGTAACCAAAAAACATATTACTCTACCTTTTGGTTAAATATATATTATAATAGTAGCAAATGTTTTAAAATTTCAAAATACTGGAGGCTTTTTATGGCCCATATTATACGTAGAGTTAGTATCAAAGATGTAGAAAATTTCATTTCAATGTTAGCGAAAATATACGACGAATCTCCGTATATGTTTTACACACCAGGAGAATATGATCCTAGCGTCACATCGGCTAGTAAACAATTAGAAGAATATATCACTTCTCCACATAAAGTCATCTTTGTTGCTGAAAGTGATGAACAACTCGTTGGCTTTGCCTTTGTTAATACGACACCATTTCAACGCATTAAACATGTTGCTAAAATTGATTTAGGTGTAAAGAAATTATATCAACATCGTGGAATTGGCCAAGCACTTCTTGATGCCATTATGGCTTGGTGTTTAAACAATCAAATACACCGAATTGAAGCAAATGTACCACTCAATAACCAACCTGCCCTCGAGCTTTTTAAAAGTGCCGATTTTCAAATCGAAGGCGTTTTAAAAGATAAGTTATTTATCGATGGTAAATATTACGATGACTATATGATGGCTAAAATTCTTAATTAAAGCTATTTTATCATAATCTTGTATCAGAATCGCATAACAACGAATTTAATGGTTACCTAATACATTACTCATCCTTATCAATGTCATCTAATTTTAAATGAATGCGTATACTCTTATTCATTTATCAAATTTAAATTCAAAATAAAACACCACTAATGTGTAATTGATTAACTATCAACTACGGTTAGTGGTGCTTTATATATGTTGTTTAGTTTTCCTTACTATAAAAATCTTCGAGTCTAAAATCTATATCCGGTAATTTTTCATATATCTTATCCTGATACTGATTGTTTTGATTGTAAGCTTCTTCAGTAATTAACCTACCTTTACGCTTAATTCCATAATCTTGTACGAATAAATTATTATTTCTATTTATTTTGTAATACGGTACAACATTCGCACTAAATTTTACTCGTTGATGAATAAGTTCCATTGCCAATGCATAGTATTTATTTGTCTCATATAACCATAAATGATCTATTGATACACCTGAAACAAATACATCTTTTAATAATATTCTTACATTCGGCTTAAATGTGCTATGTCTATCTAAATAATTTTTAAACAAAACACGTTGTATACGTCCAGTAACCATAACGCGTTTATTTTTAAATGGTTTTAATGCTGACCTTGTCATTCCCTTTCACAACCTTATTTCAAATCACTTCGTGCTCAATCTATATTTTAATTTTTCTTTTGAATTCTTTTCAATTTATAAATTTATTATATCATGTACACACTGTTTTTCGACTATTTAGTTGTAAAAAGTTATTTTCAGGTTTAAAACAAATTAGTTTGTAAAATAAATGTCACATCATAATAGAGTGAGATAGAAATGATAAAGAACCGCTAACAATTTATTATATCTCAGACTCTTACACATTAGCCCCACATGTTTTAAATTCTTCGTTTTCAATTTGAAGGTCTTAAATGTTGTTTAAGTAATAAATTACTACTGTTTATTATTAGTTTAAAGGATTTAACGGTAATTCATTACTCGGATTTTCTATTTGTGGTTTCTCTTCAGTTTGAATACCACTAGAAGATGTATTACGACTTAAGAACAGTAACACTTTTTTGATATTATCTATCGATTCAGGTTTATTAAGGTGAAATTGATACTGATGATGTAAATGATGCGTACCATCATAAAACAAAGTATCTACTGGTACATTCAATTCTTGTAATTTCTTACTGAATTCTATATTTTGACTTTCGAATGGATCGCTATCTCCAACAGATAAAAATGTTGGTGGATAATTTTTTGTCGATTGTTTTACTGTCGACATTTGTGAAATGTTTTTAAAACTCTTTTCCCAATCTTCTTCGCCAGTATAACTTTTCATAAATAACTGTATTCTTGGAAACTCAGTTTCTCTAACTGTTTGCATATTATAAAAACCACCAAATAGTATAGCACCTTTAATTTGCGATGGTTTGAATGACTGATCAAATTTCATGGCTTTTCTTAAGCGATCATTCGTCTGTATTGCCGTAAATTGACTAGCCAGTTGTGCGCCAGCAGAATCACCGCCAATAACTACTTGATTAAAATCAATAGGTAAATTCATTTTATTTTCTTTAATGAATTGAGTTGCTTGATTCATTTGAATTAATGGTGTGGGATATTTATATTGTGGCGCCAATGCATAATTTACATTCACAACAATGTACCCTTGTTCAGCAATTTTCGCTAATAATGGGTTTTTATACTGCTTATCACCCGCAATATAACCACCACCGTGCATCCAAAAAATAACTGGCAGTTTGGCATTAGAAGACATATCAACAGGTGTAATAATATCTAATTTACTGTTAGGGAAAACTCTATTGTATGTAAGATTTTGATAAATGCGCACATTTTTATTTTTAATATTAATTTTGTCTTTATTAGCATGGTTCTCATTTGTAGTTTGGTCATAATGTTGTTTCAGATGAAATGCTAACAATACACTGATTACAGTTATAAAAAGCGCAGTTATCATCGTCCATTTATTATCTCTATTCATTACATCGTACCTCTCTATTTGTTAGACGCTCATATTAATAGACTGAATAAATATAAAAAGCAATTCGCCCAATAAGAGTAGAGACGAATTGCTTTTAAGGTTAAAACAAAGTGATTCAATTGTAAAGTTTCGGATATCCATCATATGATATTAAGCAATATGTTTTTTATCCGCATTTTTACGTTTGAAATATTTAATAATTACAGCTACTACAATAAATAAGCCTACATATCCCATAATTGTATATAACTTATTAATTAATTCAGCAAATCCTACGAAACTTAATAAATAACCTGCTACCATCATTATAATAATAAAGATATGATAATTTTTACTGTATGGTTCTGTAAAACGTGCTGCAAATGAATACATTAGTCCTAGAATAGTATTATACATAACCGCAAGCATAATAACAGATAACACGGTTGCTATTAACGGATGAATGTTATTGGCTAATGTTAATGTTGGAATTGATGCATTTTTAATTGTAGGATATTCACTTTGTAAAGCAAAGTTGATCAATGCTAGTAATACAGTATAGATAATACCACCATACATCGCGCCTGCACCTGACACTGTACGTTTTTCAGTATCCCCACCGATTGCTACGATGGTACTAAAACCTACAGAAAAAGCTAATCCACCATATATTGTACCAAACCAGATTCCCTTCCAGATACTTGCTTCAGGCACTACTTGGTTAACTTCTGCTAATGAAACATGACCTTTAAATAAATAAACGCCAGCGATTAATACAACTAAAACAATTAAAAATGGTGTAACAACACCAAGGGCACGTACTATCTTATTAAAGTCTAATAGCAATGTTACATAAATTGCTAATGTCATAATTAATGCACCTAGCCATGTAGGTATGTTATAACTTTCTTCAAATGTTGCGCCTGCACCAGCTATCATGGTTACAGCTATACCAAATAAGAAGAAGATTAAAATATAATCAAAGACTTTACTAAACTTTTCACCGAATACGTATTGTAATGTTGATTCATGGTTTGTCGCTTCAAAGGCAGTACCAATTTTTGCTACTTGGCGCCCAATAAAAGCTAAAATAAAACCAGATATAATCACACCCAAATAAGCCCACAAGCCATATTTAGTGAAAAATTGCATAACTTCTTGTCCTGTTGAAAATCCTGCGCCCACTACAATGCCGACGTAGGCAAATCCAATTTTTGTTGCTTCTTTATTCATCATCATGTGAATAATAGACCTCCTTAATTTTGCACAGTGTGCATTATAACGTACTGAAAATTAATTGCAAGTCACATAGGTTATTTTTCACTTTTTCAAAATTGCTCAATCCATTCACATTATCACGTTCAATGACATTTAAAAAAATTATAAATTTATGCTTTTATAATGCAGTCATACGAACCTTTGTATAGGAAAAATGATTAATAATTGTGCTTCTTAACTTACGTATTTTTAGTTAAATTTCGAAAAATACATATCAAAATCTCTCAGTTAATAAGGTTTAAACCATCTATCGTATGTTCTTTATTAAAATGTATAAATTTATAAAATGTTGTATAAAAACCATTTGTGCACACAAGTACACTTCGTTAGTTTTTAAGTATAAAAAAAGGCTGGAACATATGTCCCAACCCAACCAAATGTTAAAACTATTATTAAGCTAATATAATTGAAATGTAATTAACGTGCATTACGTTGGTGTAATTCATTTATATCAACAACAACGTTGTCCATACGTTTGGCAGTGTCTTTTAAGACGTTACGAGCAACATTATTATTAGGATCTAATTTTAAAATTTGCTTGGCGATATCAAAAGCCTTCTTATCTGAAATAACAGGTGTTGGTATCGCATGCAATAATAACATTTGTAACAAACTTTTAACTTCTTTGCCGTCAGTAAGTTTTATGGAAGCGTCTGCATGATAATAAGCAGAATCCAAAGCACCTTCATATTCACTTAGTGGATACACAAGCAATAAAAATGCTAAGTCATGCATTTCAGATGATTCTTCGTACTTAATCATATCTAAAATACATGTATAAAACATCATACTTTCTACTTCATGCGCACTTGAAATATATGCTTCTTCAAATTCCATAAAATCTGTTTCGGACATCAATTGTCGTACTAAATCAAACTCGCCATTCAATACATGTTTTTTTATAAGGTGTTGCATGGCAATGTCCTCCTATTTCTCCAGATTTTATTAAACATTTACATATATACTATCATATTTTTTATAAAGTTTCATTTGAAAAAGGTTTACATTTTTCATTATTAGTAAATTTTAACTAAAATGATTGTTTGATTTCTGCTAATGCATCATCAATTGAACCGCCGATTGACAGCTTTACTGCTGCGATAAAACTGCCTTCAACAATTGGTGCATCAACTTTTAACACACGATGATTACCATCATACATTTCAATTGCCATATCTACATTCATTTCTGAAGATCCAATATCGTAAAAACACATTGCATCATCATCTAATTCAGTTAAAGCTTCTTGAATGATATCAAATGAAGTTCCAATTGAACCATCTGGTAATCCCCCGATTGGTATAATATCAACGTCACCAGCCATTTGCTTTAACAAAGATTTTGTACCATTTGCAATTTCTTTACTATGGCTAACAAGTATAATTTTAGGCATTATCTTCATCTCCTATCAAAGCGTTTAAAATATAAACCATACTTTGAGCACCTGGATCTATATAACCTTTTGATTCTTCTCCAAAATATGCAGCTCTACCTTTCGTTGCTACCATATCTTTTGTATTATCTGCTAATTGTTGTAAATCATTAAATGTTAAAGTTTCACCATTTTTAAGCTTCTCTGCTGCTCGTGCTACTACATCATACATTGTCTTTTCATTTAAAGTAACTTTCCCACGTGATTCGACCGCTTCGGCAAATGCTTGAATTAGTGTAGTGAAATCTTGATTATCCATATCATCTTTAGTAACTGCAGACATTTTAACAAAGCTAAAGCCATACAGTGGTCCTGATGCACCGCCAACATTTGACATCAATGCCATACCAGTCGATTTGAACAATGATTGCATTGAGCTATCATCAAGTTTTTCTTTAAGACTACTAAACCCTCGAACCATGTTAACCCCGTGGTCACCATCACCAATTGCTCGATCTAATTCAGTTAATTCAGATTCATGTTTTTTAAACGTTTCTTCTAAATTTAATAAACGCGCTTTCATATCATTCACTTTCATTTGTGCCACCTCATAAATGTATATTTATTCATATTCACTGCTTATTTAAAGTATTGACTTGTTGTTGGTGCTAAAAATGCTTCCAGATATTCTGGTTTATTAGGCACGATAGTTATAGAAAAACCTTGCATGTCTAAAGATGTCATATAATCACCAACAAACCATTTAACAACATTAACCGTTCTTGCAGTTAAATTTTGTTGAATATATTTAGTTACGATATTTAATTCAGATAACGGCGTACCTCCCATTCCATTTACCATTACTATGACCTCATTGGCAGTAACTTCTTTATACAATTCGTCTAATAATGTTCTAACAATATGATCAATATCCTTTACTTCTTCCCTATGAATACCTTTTTCACCATGTATACCAATGCCAATTTCCATTTTGTCGTCTTCAATATCAAAGCCATATTTTCCAGTAGTTGGAACAAGCGGTGGCTCAATTGCCATACCAATACTTTTAATTTCAGGTAACAACGCTTCTACACGCGATTTAATCTCGCCTAATGCGAGCCCTTTTTCTGAAAGATAACCGGCAAGCTTATGAACAAACACTGTTCCTGCAACACCACGACGTTGTGCTTCATTTGTCACAGCAATGTCGTCACGAACAATAACTGTTTCAACATTTATACCTTCCATTTCTGCAAGCTCTTGTGCCATTTCAAAATTCATCACGTCACCTGCATAGTTTTTCACAACTAGTAATACACCATCACCTGTATCTACTGCTTTAATAGCTTCTAATATTTTATCTGGTGTAGGTGAAGTAAATACCTCGCCACAAACCGCTGCATCTAGCATACCTTCTGCAACAAAACCGGCATGCGCAGGTTCATGTCCGCTTCCACCTCCAGAGACTATTGCTACACCATGTTCTTTCTTATCTTTTTTTACAATAACTGTATTAGCAATCAGATCTAACTCTGGGTGCGCAATTAACAATCCTTCAAGCATATCAGTTAAAAATGTTTCTTTTTTATTGATTAACTTTTTCATCATGTTGTACCTCCTTGGTATTATCAGTCATAGTATAAAACAGAATAAATGAATGCGCTATCATAAAGGGTTAACCTGATACCGTTATCAAATATATTTTTGATAAGATCCTCTTGATAACTTAATGGTTCATTATTGAAAAAGTAAATAGTCTTGAGTGACTCATTAAATAAAAAATGCTATGAAAAGCCTTATAATAAAGTGCCTTTCATAGCAATATGTTGTGTCCTTTGACACTATACGTTTTTCGTTTTGTACATTAAATATAAGAAATACGGTGCACCAATAATTGCTACGACAATACCTGCTGGAACCCCACCTGGTTGTAATACAATTTTGCCAATTGTATCAGCTATAACAAGTAAACATGCCCCTACTAAAATGGCAATTGGTAAAAACAACTGGTGACGTGGTCCAACGATACGTTTGGCAATATGCGGGCCCATTAATCCGATAAACGAAATTGAACCTGCTACTGCTACAGCAGCAGATGATAACATCACTGCGATAAAGAATAATATTAAACGTTCTCTGCTTAACCTTACACCTAGACCTCGTGCAATATTATCACCCGTATGAATAATATTTAGTGTATTCGATTTAAATAGTAAGTAAGGAATAATAATCAACACCCACGGTAAAAATGCAATGACAAATGGCCATTCGTCACCCCAAATATTACCTGCAAACCAAGCAGCGATGAAATCAGATTGCTTATCATCAAATTTTGACATAATTGTAATTGAGCCACCATACAATGCTGTTTGTAAACCTACACCTATTAATACCATACTCGCAGGTGTAACACCTTCATTTTTATTAAAACTGAAAATAAAAATAATCAATGCAGCGGTGATACCACCTAGTATACTTATTAACGGCAGTACATAAACAAAGTTGTCAGCATTAATTTTACCAATTGCAATAAATAATGCGATTGCAAATCCGCCGCCTGCATTAATACCTAATATACCGGGTTCAGCTATTGGATTTTTTGTGACACTTTGCACTATTGCACCACTAATACTAAGCGCTGCGCCTGCCAAAATAGTAATCATCATCCGAGGTAACCTGAAATCTAATAAGATTAGCTCATCAATGGCATCACCTTGTCCAATTAAAGTTTTGAAAAATCTTTCAACTGGTATGTTGTATTCACCTGAGGTGATACTCCAAGTACAACCTAGAAATAGTAGAATGCTAAAAACAGCCAGTGCAATCCATCGTCTGCGTTTATTATTTGAACTAATCATATTGAGCGTCCTCCTTTTTTAACTAAATATAAAAAGTAAGGAACACCGATAAATGAAATGATTGCACCAACAGGCGCTTCTCCTAAATATCGTGCTATCACATCGGCAACAAGCACGAGTATCCCACCCAACAAGGCTGTTAATGGTAGAATTTTAGCATAATCAGTTCCAATTAAAAATCTTGCTATATGAGGTACCATCAAACCTACAAATGCAACTTGTCCAGCGATAGCAACTGCTATACCTGCTAGAATCATAGCAATAATTAAACATATGCCTCTGATCATTGTTACATTTTGACCTAAACCTTTAGCTAATGATTCACCAAGATTTAAAATGGTAAGTTGTTTACTAATTGTTAATATAATGAATAACGCAATTCCAATTAATGGAATTGCCCACTTAAGGTGTGACCATGTTGTGCCTGAAACGCCTCCAGCAGTCCAAAATGTTACTGTTTGATTTAGTCTAAAAGCTAATGCAATACCTTGACTTAGCGCTGTTAACATAGCACTTACTGCTGCACCCGCTAAAATAATACGCATCGGATTAAATCCATCACGTCTAGATCGGCCTATCATTAATACAATAGCCCCTCCTAGAATAGCACCTAAAAATCCAGCAAACATCAATATTAAAAATGAAGTGTTTGGTAAAACTGCATATGTTAATGCTAAAGCAAATGAAGCACCTGAATTTAAACCTATGAGCGCCGGATCAGCAAGACCATTACGAGTAACACCTTGTATAATCGCACCAGAAACTGCAAGCGCCATACCCACAATTACTGCTGCTATATTTCTGGGAATCCTAATCTCATTGATGATGTTTTGCTGCTGATTGCTAGGATTATAATTAAAAATAGCCTCTATAATTGTAGAGGCTTGAATTTTGGCGTCACCTATTAATGTAGAAATAAATAGTATGATTAGTAGTATCATACTTAAACCTATAATATAGTATAAAAACTTCAATGGCGTTGGATTCTCTCTATTTGTCATGTTAATTGTCCTTTTTATCATATTAACTTACTTAATTAAGAATAAGCTCTGCGACATAAGTCATAAGTTACCAGTAAAGGTTTTCCAGTTTTAGGATCTTTACTTAAAACAACATCAATATTAAAAACTTTTTCTAAAATTTCCTGTGTTAATACGTCTTCTGTTGAACCTGTAGCGATGATATCGCCTTCTTTCATCGCAATAAGATGATCTGAGAAACGAATCGCTTGGTTAATATCATGAAGAACCATGACAATTGTACAACCTTGTTCCTGATTTAACTTCTGAACTAATTCTAGTATTTCTAATTGATGACAGATATCTAAATATGTTGTTGGTTCGTCTAAAAAGATAATATCAGTTCTTTGTGCTAATGCCATTGCAATCCAAACACGTTGTCTTTGACCACCACTTAAATCATTGATTGAACGGTGTCGAAATGTATCAGTTCCTGTAACTTCCATTGCCCAATCAATTTCTTTCTTATCCTCAGCAGTTAATCTACCAAATCCTTTTTGATGTGGAAAACGACCATATGAAACTAATTCTCCAACAGTTAAGCCATCTGCTACTTCAGGTGATTGAGGTAAAATAGCTATTTTTTTTGCAATCTCTTTCGTAGATTGTGTATGAATATTTTCACCATCTAAAAATACTTCACCTTCTTTAACTGCCAATAAACGTGACAATGCCTTTAGCAAAGTAGATTTCCCGCAGCCGTTAGGACCAATGATTGACGTCACTTTGCCATCTGGTATTTCAACATCTAATTTATTTATAATCGTGTTATCCCCGTAACCAATTTTAACTTGTTGTCCATGCAAACGATTCATAATTTCCCTACTTTCATTAAATTCTTTCTGTTTATAAAAAATAATTTCTATTTTTAAATTATCAATTTTCAAAGGCACCCCAATTGATAATGATTATCATGAACATCATTATAACATTTTTCAATCTTATTGACTAACATTACTTTTTAAATTGGATAGCTCGATTTGTCATGTCTTGTATATTACTTTTATAAAATAAAAAACGCCCACAGATAAGTCTTCATAGTTCAAAAACTTGTCCGTGGACTTCTATTTAAGTATGTGTGCTCATACCATTTATTTATTCATCTGCAAGAAAGCCATTACCATAGACATCTCTTACATCATGAATTACAAGGAATGCATCTTTATCGATTTGTTTAATTAATCGCTTTGCTTTTGAAACTTGTGTTTTAGAAATAACAACGTATAAGACATCTTTTTCTTCACGCGTATAATAGCCATGTCCGTTTAAAATGGTTAAACCTCTTCCAATTTGCTCGTCTATTGCTTTGGCAAGTTTGTCGGGATTAGTTGAAATAATCGTCATAGCTTTTTTAGTGTTTAAACCTTCTATGACATATTCCATCACTTTTGTTCCTATATAAAGTGATATTACTGTTACTAATACTTTATCAAGTGGAATAACTGTAAGTGAAATTGCAACAACGATCATATCGAAGAAAAGCAAAGCATATGGCGTGCTTACATCGAGGTATTTCGTTGCAATTCTCGCCAAAATTGTTGTACCTGCTGTTGTACCGCCTGCAAGGATAATTACTCCGATTCCTAGTCCAACGCTTACACCACCAAAAATGGCATTCACAATGCTGTTTCCAGTTTCAACTTGCCATGATTCTGTTAAACTCAAAAATATTGAAATAAGAATTGTTACAAGAATAGTTAAGTACATACTTCTCTTACTCAAAAATTTATAACCTATGGCAATCAATACTGCGTTGACCAAGAAGTTAGTGATGGCTGGTGAAATATGAAACGCATAATATAAAATAATTGCTAAACCTGTAACCCCGCCTTCACCTAAGTTACCAGAAATAATAAATGCATTTACACCTGCAGCAAAGATAAATGAACCTAAGACAACTAGTATTAAATCTTTAACCGTTTTATTCACGAAACCATCCCCTTTATATATTTATTAGACTATAAAAATAGTAGCACAACAAAAATGCTGTCACAACTCTATGGAAAGAGTTCTAACAAAGATTTACTATTTAACTAATTTATATGAAAAATAGCTTTCCCTTATAAATATCACTCACAATATAATAATTAAAAATATTCTGAATTTTTAATTTACTTTCATTTCATTGTCTGCTATAATGTTTTTAACTTCTTCAATAGAGAAGTTATCTCCTTTGTGTTGTTTATAATAACAAAACAAATTTTGCTCGAAGTACTATGACTGTACCTAGTCCTTACTGTCATATGTACAATAATATTCATTTCCCATAAAAGCCAAGTGTATTACCATGTGCACTTGGTTTTTATAATGCTTCAATTTCGGTAACTTTAAAAATATTTAAATATCTTTATATCAATAATAAAAAAGTCCAAGCATCTCACCTATATCAATAGACGACATGCCTGAACATATTTATTAGTTAAAATGTATTATCGAAGTCACACTTCAACATATTACCATGCAAATAAACCAACGAAAGCTGCTGTTAATAATGAAACTAGGATACCTGATAATAGCATCATAGGCACATATTTAGATACAAAGTCTGATGTCTTTTTATCAACAATGCCTTTCAATGTACCGATAATCATACCAATCGTTGAGAAGTTTGCAAATGAAATTAAGAATGTTGTAATAACCGCACGATGGTGTGGTGTATACGATGCAATATCTTTAGAAATTTCACCCATAACAACAAATTCATTTGTAACAATTTTCTTAGCCATTTGTTGTGCTACCAACCACGCTTCATCATAAGGTAAACCGAGTAATAGCGCAAATGGATACATAAACACACCTAAAATTTGGTTTAAACCGAAACTACCTTTTATGCCTATCCATCCTGCTATCAATCCTGTAATCAAATTGATAAAACGATCAAATAGATCAGCTAACGCTACAAAACTAATAACAAATGCGATGATGATTAATACTAATTTACCTGCTGCTAATACAGAATCTCCAAGGAATGAGAAGAATGGTTGACGTTCAACTTCATTGTTTTTAAGACTGTAAATAATATCTTCTTTCTCTTCAACACTTACTGGATTCAACAAGCATGACACAATAATCGCGTTAACGATATTTAGTGGAATTGCCGTTAGTACCAGTTCTCCTGGTACCATTTGTACATACGCACCTACAATAGCTCCCGATACAGAGCTCATTGACATCATTGCGATTGTTAATACACGCATTTCATTCATACGTTTTAGTTGCTCACTTGATACGGCTAATGCTTCAGTATTTCCTAAGAACATCATTTCTATCCCAAAGAATGACTCGAATTTAGGTTGTCTTGTTACTTTAGCTAGTAACCAACCAATACCTCCAATAATTTTCGGTAAAATATTAAAGTACATTAAGATATCAAATAATGGCACTATTAATAATATTGGGAATAAGGCTGCAACAGCCATATCCATCATTTTAACATTTGTCAAACTTGCAAATGCAAAACCTGTACCAGCATGCGCTGACTGAACTACCCAAGCGATACCATTGGCTGCTCCTCTTACTGCTTTTTGACCCCAATCAAAATAAATAAAGAACCATGCTAAAAACAGGTTTAAAACAACTAAGATCCCAATTGATTGCCATTGGATATTTTTGCGATCTCTTGAAAATAATACCGCAATACCAAGAAATACAATTAGACCAATAATGTTGATTAATAAAAACATTTGGCACCCACCTATGATTTAATTTTTTAAAAATTTAGAAACATTGAAATATCAAACTTCTGTACCGTGGACTCTAAAATCAGTTAAATTGCTATGTAAAATATGAAGAATTATGACTCGTGGCTACAGTATTTAATATATGTATGTTTGCTTATAACTTGTATTATACCATGAGCATTTTTTTCTTAAAATATCGATTTCATTAATTTAAGAATTATTATGTCGTAACTTCTCAAATGATTTAAAATAGACAAAAGCTTGAAGCAATTTATTAACATCTATATCCATCAATGTGCCACGCTTTAATTTCCTCGATGGTATATCTGTACTTGCTCCAAGCTTACTTATATATATAAAATTAATCTGTTAATTTTTGAGACACTACAAAGTTTTTATACTTCGCATGTGATGCCATTAGTTCTGAATGCGTACCTTTACCTGTTACCTGTCCTTTGTCTAAGAATATAATTTGACCGGCTTTTTTAATTGTAGACAAACGATGCGCAATGACAATCGTTGTTCTACCTTCCATCAATGTTTCTAAAGCTTCTTGAATTTTCAATTCACTTTCACTATCGAGATTAGCTGTTGCTTCATCAAGTAACAAAATATCGGGATTTTTAACAAAACTTCTAGCAATATCAATACGTTGACGTTGTCCGCCAGACAGTTTCAATCCTCGTTCACCTACAAGCGTGTCATATCCTTCATCAAATTGCATGATAAAATCATGACAGTTCGCTAATTTAGCATAATTAATAAGTTCTTCATCTGAAACATGACGATTAATTCCGTATAAAATATTGTCTCTAATTGTACCACTCATCATCGAATTTGATTGCATAACATATCCAATTTTGCGTCGCCACTTAGATAACGGGATATCATAGACACTTTCAAGGCCATATTTAATATCACCTGACTCAATTTCATACATACGTTCTATCAGATTAAATATCGTACTTTTACCAGATCCAGAAGGACCTACAAAAGCACTCACTTGCCCTTGTGGGATTTGGAACGACACATCATCTAATATTTTCTTCACATCATATTTAAAGTCTACATGTTCAAATGACAACACACCGTCATCAATTAATACATTTTCAGAATCTTCAAGAGCTTCTGTCGGTTCAATAGGTTCTTGCATGATTTCGTATATTCTACTACTTGCACCGACTGCCTTTTTATAGTCTGTAACTAACGTTGAAAGATTGATTAAAGGCATCGATAATTGAATAACATAAAATATCATTGCAATTAATGTACCTGCAGTGATTGCACCAGTCGCAATTTCTAATGCACCAAAACCTAAAATAATTGCAATTGTTAGCAACATAACAATACCTGAAATTGGTTGTACAACTGCCGCAATTTTAGCCTGTTTCAAACCTAATTTATATATTTCATTCAAATTTTTATGTGCATTATCTAATTCAAGTCGCTCTGTATTTGATATTTTAACAAGACGCATTTCAGTTAGGACACGCCCTAACAAACCACTAAAGTTTGCAATTTCAGATTGTGTATTTGTCGATATTTTTTGCATAATACGTCCTAGAGGAATCATAATTAAAACAAATATCGGTATCGTTATAAATGTTAATAATGTCATTTTCCAATCTAAAATAAATAACATGATTAGTGACCCAACTAATGTAACGATTGATGGTAATAAGTTGGGTAGCTTTTGTGAAATAAATTCATTTATCACTTTCGTATCGTCAGTTAATCGACTCATTAATTGACCACTTTCATTTTTATCAAAGAATGGCATTTTTAATTGTATGATATGCTCCCATAAAACTGAGCGTATCGCGTAAATAATTTTTTCACCAATTTTACTTAATAAATATAAACCTAATCCGCTTAATAAAGCATTGATGACAAAGATACCACCAAATAATGCGATTAGATTCCAATTGATATGGCTCACGGAAAATTTATCTACAATTCGTCCAGTAAACAGTGGCACTAATAGTCCACTTAAGCTCCCTAGTGATGAAATAGTGATAGCTGCAACGATAAGACCCACTGGCCATGATAGTTTTTTAAATAAGAAAAACAATGGATTTTCTCGTTTCATAGTTTTACCTCTTTTGTTTGAAATTTATAGTTAATTCATTTAGATAGATACATGCATTTCTATCATATACTTTCTCCCAACAAAACTTTAAAAATCAAATAAAGTATTGCCCCAAAATACCGTTCATAACATTTATATGATAGAATATTTCTATTGCATTTTTTGTAATAACTTCTCAAAGTTTTTATATTAAAACATGATAATTAATCGCTTTTGAGTAAGTTTGCTCTTCGTACAAACATTATAACACCTTTAGCTACACACGTAATATATTTGCATTATTTTTCAAATAAACCGCAAGAAACTTAATTTTCAACAATTTAATTAAGGTGAAGTGAATTAGCAATGATTTCCGTAATTAGGAATGACCATTGCTTTTAGGGAATATTTAAGAATTGGAAAAGGGAAGATTAACGCTTTATGAAAAATTTAATATCTATTATCATCATTTTATGTTTAACATTAAGTATTATGACACCATATGCACAAGCTGCTAACAGTGACGTAACCCCTGTACAAGCAGCAAATCAATATGGTTATGCAGGTTTGTCGGCTGCATACGAACCGACGAGTGCTGTTAATGTTAGTCAAACTGGACAATTACTGTATCAATACAATATCGATACTAAGTGGAATCCAGCGTCTATGACTAAATTAATGACAATGTACTTAACATTGGAAGCTGTAAATAAGGGGCAGCTTTCACTTGATGAAACTGTCACAATGACGAACAAAGAATATATTATGTCTACACTACCTGAGTTGAGTAATACGAAACTATATCCTGGACAAGTATGGACAATCGCAGACCTATTACAAATTACAGTATCTAATTCTAGTAATGCCGCGGCATTAATTTTAGCTAAGAAGGTATCAAAAAACACCAGCGATTTCGTTGATTTAATGAATAACAAAGCTAAAGCTATCGGAATGAAAAATACACATTTCGTCAATCCAACGGGTGCTGAAAATTCAAGATTACGTACATTTGCACCAACAAAGTATAAAGACCAAGAACGTACTGTAACGACTGCTAGAGACTATGCCATTTTAGATTTACACGTGATTAAAGAGACACCTAAAATATTAGACTTTACAAAGCAGTTAGCACCAACAACGCATGCAGTTACGTATTACACATTCAACTTTTCATTGGAAGGTGCAAAAATGAGTTTGCCTGGTACAGATGGTTTAAAAACTGGATCAAGTGATACAGCAAATTACAACCATACGATTACTACCAAACGAGGTAAATTTAGAATTAATCAAGTTATCATGGGTGCGGGAGACTATAAAAACCTTGGTGGCGAGAAGCAACGTAATATGATGGGGAATGCATTAATGGAACGCTCATTTGATCAGTATAAATATGTAAAAATATTGTCTAAAGGTGAGCAAAGGATAAATGGTAAGAAATATTATGTTGAAAACGATCTTTACGATGTTTTACCAAGTGATTTTAGTAAAAAAGATTATAAACTTGTAGTCGAAGATGGTAAAGTACACGCGGACTATCCAAGAGAATTTATTAATAAAGATTATGGACCTCCAACTGTAGAAGTTCATCAGCCAATTATTCAAAAGGCAAATACTGTTGCTAAAAGTATGTGGGCAGAACATCCATTATTCACTATCATTGGTGGTGCATGCCTAGTCGCTGGATTAGCACTAATTGTTCATATGATAATCAATCGTTTATTTAGAAAAAGAAAATAAAACATACTAAAAACGGACAAGTTGCACATTATAAAGCTGCGAAACTTGTCCGTTTTATATTTATTTTATAATAACCTACGTTAATTTATCGTTTAGTATCGATAGTTCTATATAATTTATTTAGCATCTTTACCATATAATTCTTGTTTGATTTTAGTCGTCGAAATGCCTTCTGTACGTTTTAAATAAATGACTTCACATTTATCCTTTAAGAAGTCGAATTCACCTTCCCAGTCATGTCCCATAACAAAAACATCTACATCAAATTTTTCGACATCGTCTTCTTTTTGTCCCCAGCCCTTTTCTGGAATGACTAAATCGACATAGCGTATTGATTCAAGCATCATTTTTCGTTGTTCATAATCATAATAAGATTTTTTATGTTTAATTTGATTAAATTCATCTGTTGATAATGCTACTATTAAATAATCGCCCATCTCTCTTGCACGACGAAGCAATTCGATATGACCATAGTGAAGTAAGTCATATGTGCCATATGTTATTACACGTTTCATTAAGTTATCCTCCTCATATTGTCACATCATAGGATTGCAGTTTATGGTCATCAATGTACACGTTATCGTTTTAACATTGATTTTGTTCGATGTGCAAACTTTCTCCCTTTAAGTTGTATCAAGAATTTTTTATAAGTCGGCCTATTAATGCCCACTTGAATTAATGTTTGTCGCCACAATTCGTATATTTCTCTATCCCAATTCTCACCAATAAATTCAACTGTATTTATAATGTCAAACATGTTTTGCGATACATAATCAGAATGCTGCATAGACATAATATAGTCTTTTACGAGTTGAATTGTCGTGTGCGTTACTGCTGGGTGTTCATTCATATAATATTTTAATGAATTATTGAATAAAATACGATCAACCATATCACTATATAATAGCCTTTGTTCAGGTAATAGTAACATTTCCATGACTCGTTGTCTTATTTTCATAATTTCTGTGATATATCTATTAAAATCTTCATCGTTACTTGTAGCATGTGTATCTATATCGTTATCTCCGACAATCATCTGTGAAACTAAATGTATATCCGTAGCTTTTTGCATCGCCTTGACAAGTATTGCGTGATTGTATGTGTTAGCTAAAGTTTCGTCACACTGTAATTCAGCAAATTTAGCACTGAATAACTTTCCGTCAAAAGACATCATTGATAACAAATCTGGTTGTTCCATTAATGTAACGATTCGATTGTCTTTAATAAACTCATCAGCACTTTTCAATTTCCATTCACCATGGTAATTGTAAGCTCGCTGCCCTATTACCATATCAATATTATCATTATTTTTGAAAGCTGCAGTTAGACTATCTAATTTACCTGGCAATACGATTGATGTTGGATTTATGACCATAAATGCGTCACTATCATGTGGATCTGTCATTTTGATATCCATCAAACCTTTATTAATACACGTAGCTATCGAAGCATTTTGTAATTGTATTAATGAAATATGCTTGAGTTCTCTTTGTAACCGTTCAATCATAGGAATTGTTTGATCGGTAGAACCTCCATCAATACAAAGGATTCTATAGTGTTCTTTACTCTCAATAGATATTAACAATTGTCGAATTGTTGCCTCATTATTACATGTAGGTATGATTATCGTAAGCCTCATTTTGTCACCATCTTATCTATATATTCTGTGAGCTGATGTAAACTTTTATCAGTATTATACTTATGCCAATCTTTAAATAACGGACTTAATAGATGTTCTTTTTCTTGTATCGTCATTATTAAATCTTCTTCAGTATACACTTTGTAGCTATCCGGTATTGCTTTGTAAAATTGATTCAGGCCTCTCACTTTATCATATGCCTCTTCATCATACACATAAAATATAGTTGGAATATTTAACAAGCTAGCTTCTATTGGCAGCGAACTATAGTCGCTAATAATTATATCTGACATTAGCATTAATGTAGACGTGTCGATTGAAGATACGTCATCAATGTCTGAATGTTCAATTGATGGATGTAATTTATTAATCAGTGTATATCCTGGTAAACAGTTTTCAAAATAAGCTTTATCAATAGCCCTATTATCTGCTTTATCTTCTCTATATGTTGGTACATATAATGCCAACTTATTTGTAATTCCATATTTATGCTTTAACTCTGCCTTAACCGTTGCTCTATCAGCTGTGTAATATTTATTAATTCTCGGAAGCCCAAAATACAACATTTGCTCTTCTGTTGCACCTAAAGACTGTTTAAAACATTGTGACATTTGTTCACAACCCACTAAGTAAAAATCCGTCGCTTGATAAACTTTACGGTACTGCTGAACCATTCCCTTGTCAGACACATCGACTTGATGATCTGTTAATCCAAAGTTTTTTAATGCACCACTTGCATGCCACGTTTGAACAATGTGTTGATTAGAAGTCTTATTATATCCACCTAGTAATAGGTAATAATTATCGATAATAATCATCTGCGCGCTTTTCAAAGCCTTAATTTGTTTTACCAATGTTCGATTAGTCATTTCTATCACATCAACATCGTCGCTAAGTTCAGATAAATAAGGCGCTTGTTTTGGTGTTGTTAAAACAGTTTTCTGATACGACGAATTATTTAATGCTTTGATGATAGGCTTAATATCTTCTGGAAAAGTCATCATAAATACGATATGCGGTTTATCAATCACTTGAGGCGTAATCATTTTAGAAAGTATTCGAACTACCAAATGATAAAATTTCTTTATTAAAACGTTCATAATACACCAACTTAATATGTTATTTACTTAAATTATAAACAAAAATGAACCCCACTTCCATTTATTAATGGTTAGCGGGGTTTCGTCATATAAATATATTACAAGAAATCTGCAAATTGATCTCTATATTTCATGTGTAAGTACGCACCAATTGCAAAGAAAATGGCAACAATACCGAAATTGTATAACATTAATTTCCAATGATCCATGAAATACCATTCGTGATATAAAATTGCTGCACGGTATGATTCAGCAATAAAGTAAACTGGATTATATTTCATCATTTCATGAATTAAACCACTGATACCATGGTTCTTTGGTAGCCACAAAATTGGTGAAAAGTAAAATAATATTCTTAATATTGCTTGCATTAACATTTGTGTATCTCTAACTAACACACCGAGTGTTGATGTTAATAACGTCACCGAGGCAGTTAAGAAAAAACAAAACGGTACATATATCAATAATTGAATGATATGTATTGATGGATAAATACCAGTAAACATACATGCAATTATCACAAGTAAAAGTAAGCCTAAATGTCCATAAAATCTACTTGTCACAATATATGTCGGTATTATCGATAACGGGAAGTTCATTTTCGATACTTGATTAAACTTTTGTGTAATTGCTTTAGTACCTTCTAAAATACCTTGGTTGATGAAGAACCACATACTGATACCAACCAATAACCAATAAACAAAAGGTACACCATGAATTGGTGCATTACTTCTTATTCCTAATCCAAAAACCATCCAGTAAACCATAATTTGCATAACAGGGTTAATTAATTCCCAAGCCACACCTAAATAGTTACTATGATTAATAATTTTAACTTGAAACTGAGCCAGTCTTTGAATTAAATAAAAGTTCTTTACATGTTCTTTAAAAACTGTTCCTATTGCTGACATTCCATTAAACCACACTTTCAAATGTTTAACTATTTCTCTACTTAACTAAATAGTATTATAATAATTGTTGTAAATACTATCACTATACATGGATGCTATCAAAATTATTGTCTAGTTCTTTAAAATATTAGTTTATTACAAATACATTATAGTATACAATCATGTAAGTTGAAATAAGTTTAGTTTTTAAATATCATTGTTATCATTGATGATTAACATTTTGTGTCAAAACACCAACTCTGATAATAACAAAATCTTCTATACACTTTACAACAGGTTTTAAAATTTAACAACTGTTGAGTAGTATATTATAATCTAGATAAATGTGAATAAGGAAGGTCTACAAATGAACGTTTCGGTAAACATTAAAAATGTAACAAAAGAATATCGTATTTATCGTACAAATAAAGAACGTATGAAAGATGCGCTCATTCCCAAACATAAAAACAAAACATTTTTCGCTTTAGATGACATTAGTTTAAAAGCATATGAAGGTGACGTCATAGGGCTTGTTGGCATCAATGGTTCCGGCAAATCAACGTTGAGCAATATCATTGGCGGTTCTTTGTCGCCTACTGTTGGCAAAGTGGATCGTAATGGTGAAGTCAGCGTTATCGCAATTAGTGCTGGCTTGAGTGGACAACTTACAGGGATTGAAAATATCGAATTTAAAATGTTATGTATGGGCTTTAAGCGAAAAGAAATTAAAGCGATGACACCTAAGATTATTGAATTTAGTGAACTTGGTGAGTTTATTTATCAACCAGTTAAAAAGTATTCAAGTGGTATGCGTGCAAAACTTGGTTTTTCAATTAATATCACAGTTAATCCAGATATCTTAGTCATTGACGAAGCTTTATCTGTAGGTGACCAAACTTTTGCACAAAAATGTTTAGATAAAATTTACGAGTTTAAAGAGCAAAACAAAACCATCTTTTTCGTTAGTCATAACTTAGGCCAAGTGAGACAATTTTGTACTAAGATTGCTTGGATTGAAGGCGGAAAGTTAAAAGATTACGGTGAACTTGATGATGTATTACCTAAATATGAAGCTTTCCTAAACGATTTTAAAAAGAAATCCAAAGCCGAACAAAAAGAATTTAGAAACAAACTCGATGAGTCCCGCTTCGTTATTAAATAAACCGAAAAAACCGAGAATCTCCATTTAAGGATTTCCTCGGTTTTATTTTTGTCATCATGATTATTTCGCCTTTTTTATTTTTCTTTTTGCTTTGGCTATTTTATACATAAATATAGGAATACTCTTTAATCTACCAATACGTTTCCAATCTATTAATGCTCTATATATCCATTCAATGTTTAATTTTCTAAAGATATAGGGCGCTCTCTTTTTAGCCCCAGCAAATACTTCAAGAGAACCACCTACGCCCATCATCACTGTAGATTCAAATTGGTTTTCATGTGTCATAATCCATTCTTCTTGTTTAGGGAATCCCATACCTACAAATATGTAATCAGGTTTAAACAGTTTAATTCGTTTCACTACTGTCTCATCTTCCAAATCAATATAACCGTGATGATGTGCAAACGATATGTTTGGATATCTTTGTTGTAATGCATATTGTGCCGCTTCTACAACTTCATTAGTTGCCCCTAGCAAAAATACTTTTTGATGATTTACATGAGCAATTTTCAAACATTCATCCATCAACTCAATACCAGGTATACGATGCGCTAGAGGTTGCTTTAAACGATGCGAAGCTTTGACTACTCCTGTCCCATCAGCAACAATATAGCTCGCTTGATTTATTAACTCTAAATACGCTTGATATGTCGTCGCGTAATTCACTATTTCAGGGTTGGCTGTTACTATAAAAAGATTATTCGTTGATTGATTTGCAAAAAAGGTTTTAATATTTTCAACCATTTGCAACATTGTTGTATTATCAAAATCGACCCCTAAAATGTCAACTTTGGCTGTATTGGATCTTTCTTCAACAGTCATAACAGGAATCTCCTATCTTATTTCATTATTATGTTAGTGTAATCAATATTAACAGTATTTATATTTATCCTATTTATATCGAAATGATTTTGCTTTATTTTAACACATATTCACCTTTTCAAAAATTAAAATTAGTTTAACTAAGGTAAGTCTAAAGTCTAACGCTATTAATGCCAATATCATTTATAATAAGTGATAAGCAAACTTTAAATTAATATCTTATATGAGGTTAACAATGAATTATTTATCAAACTTTTTTAATACGACAATTCAACTTAATATATACATTATCGTTATTGTTGCAGCTTGTTATATTGCTATTCATCAATATAGACATAAGGCTGTTTTGAACTATTTAGATGTCATTTTAAACTATATCCCTGTTTTAACACATGAATTTGGTCATGTATTGTTTAATAAACTCGCTGGTGGCCGTGCAAAAGATTTAGTCATTGTAACAAGTCCACGAGAGCGACAACAGACATTACAACAAGGATTCGCAATTACACAATCTAGACATCTAGCAGGCCAATGGCTTACAACGATTGGTGGTTATTTTATGCCACCTATTATGTTATTGATAGGTTTAGCGTCGAGCCATTATCAGATACCTAGTTTCTTTATATTTACCTACTTATTGATATTTATTTATTTTTTAATTTTAACATCTAGAAAAGGCTCACCCATTGTTGTTATAACTTTAATTTCTATCATGTTGTATTTTATATTAAAAGATGAAAATATAGTAGAAATTCAACTACTTGTCACAATGAGTTATCAATATATTTTAGGTGTATTATTAGGCGAAGTTCTACAATCTAGTTGGACGATTGCTAAATTGACTTTCCAGCGTCCGAGTCCACAGTGGGATGGTAGTGCACTTAAAGAACTCAGTCATGTACCTATCTTCATTTATAGTACAATCTGGATTATCTTCAATCTTTATGCAGTGAATATTTTACTCAAATATACTCACTTGATAAATTAACTAATAAAAAAGAAGCCTAAAGCAATTATCCATATGTCTTTATCAGTACAATCATGGATATCTTTATGGCTTCTTTATTTTATTTTTCAGCAAACATGTTCATTGCATTTTCGTAACTGACAATAATTACATTATCATTACGTTTAATAATAATTACTTTATTCATTTCATCTTTCGATACAATTTCCACTTCATTACCAATAGAAATATCTTTACTAGACAAATATATTAGCAAATCGGTCTTATCTCTCACACGTTTGATTGTAACGATATCACCAGGTTCATAATTCAAAATCGTTGTTATATATTTCTCTTTATATTCATTATTTCTAGGAATCACACCGCCGTGCGGGCAAGTTTCTGGGAAATTTAACAGGCTATCCAGCCTTTCAACAAATAAATCTGAAATTCGATGTTCTAAAATTTCTGCTTCTTGATGTACTTCTTCCCAATTATATTTCAATATTTCTATTAAAAATAATTCTAATAGTCGATGTCTCTTAATGATATCAAGCGTATGCGTTAAACCATCCTCTGTTAATCTAACACCTTTGTATGGTTTTGTTTCAACATAGCCTGCTTTTTCAAGACGTCCTACCATTTCACTTACAGATGGAGGCTTAATATTTAAAAATTGAGATAAGATTTTATTTGTCACAAAGTTTTTATCGCCATTATTCGTAAGGATTGCCTTTAAATAGTCCTCTTTTTCTTCAGTTAACATACTTTCACCTCACATACATTGTCTATATTATATCACGAATTTACTTGACATGATAAATATTCTCAGTTTATTATACAATTAATTAGGTTAGCCTAAACTTTTAATTAGGAGGTATAAACGTTTGTTAGAAACAAAAGATTTAAATCTGTTTTTAGGTAATAAGCATGTACTTAAAAACATTTCCTTATCGATACCAGTACGCGGCGAAATAATTGGTATCATGGGCCCGAATGGTGCTGGTAAATCTTCCCTTATCAAGTCTTTAATTGGTGAATTTAATGCTACCGGTACTAAATTGTTATATAACAAACCTATACAACAACAACTGCAACATATTACATATATTCCACAAAAAGCACATATTGATTTAGATTTTCCTATAAGTGTGGAACAAGTGATTTTATCAGGTTGCTACAAAGAAATTGGATGGTTTAGACGACCTAATAAATCAGCAAGGGATAAACTCAAACAGTTATTAAGCGATTTAGAATTAGAATCTTTACGTCATCGACAAATTTCAGAATTAAGTGGTGGACAATTACAACGTGTGCTAGTAGCAAGAGCATTGATGTCCGAAAGTGAAGTTTATTTTCTAGATGAGCCGTTTGTCGGAATTGATTTTAGTAGCGAAAAATTAATCATGACAAAAATCGAGAACTTAAAACAACAAGGAAAACTTATTCTTATCATCCACCATGATCTATCAAAAGCAAAGCAATACTTTGATCGCATTATTCTATTAAATCAAACATTACGATACTTCGGTGATAGTGAAGAGGCTATGAGTGTCACTCGCTTAAACGAAACATTTATGAGTAGCACTGACTGTAGTGACCCTAGTCAAAGGAGCAATATAACATGTTAGAGTTTGTCGAACATTTATTTACATATCAATTCTTGAATCGAGCATTGATAACTTCAATTATTGTAGGGATAGTTTGTGGTACAGTTGGTAGTTTAATTGTATTACGTGGTCTTTCATTAATGGGAGATGCAATGAGTCACGCAGTATTACCTGGTGTTGCCCTATCATTCTTATTTGGTATTCCAATGTTTGTAGGCGCACTTATAACTGGTATGATCGCAAGTATTTTTATCGGTTATATCACATCTAGTAGTAAAACGAAACCTGACGCCGCTATTGGAATTAGTTTTACCGCTTTCTTAGCTTCGGGGATTATTATTATTAGCTTAATAAACACTACGACAGATTTGTACCATATTCTGTTTGGTAATTTACTGGCAATCACAAATAGTGCATTTTTAACAACTATTGTGATTGGTTCAATCGTCCTTATTCTAATCATTATTTTCTATCGTCCATTAATGATTTCTACATTCGATCCAACGTTTAGTAGAATGAGTGGTCTAAATACGACGTTATTACATTACTTTGTGATGTTGTTACTCTCATTAGTAACAGTAGCAAGTATTCAAACGGTAGGTATTATTCTTGTAGTTGCATTATTAATTACACCTGCATCTACAGCATTTTTAATTAGTAAAAAACTATACTCAATGATGATTATAGCAAGTTTAATAAGTGTCATAAGTTCAATTGTCGGACTTTATTACAGCTATATTTACAACATTCCTAGTGGTGCGACAATCGTACTTTGTACGTTTGTAATTTATATCATCACATTATTTTTCACAAAATTTACGAATAGAAAGAAACGAGGAAGTTTAACATGAAAAAATTAGTACCTTTATTATTAGCCTTATTACTTCTAGTTGCTGCATGTGGTACTGGTGGTAAACAAAGCAGTGATAAGTCAAATGGCAAATTAAAAGTAGTAACGACGAATTCAATTTTATATGATATGGCTAAAAATGTTGGTGGAGACAACGTCGATATTCATAGTATTGTACCTGTTGGTCAAGATCCTCATGAATATGAAGTTAAACCTAAAGATATTAAAAAGTTAACTGACGCTGACGTTATTTTATACAACGGATTAAATTTAGAGACTGGTAACGGTTGGTTTGAAAAAGCCTTAGAACAGGCTGGTAAATCATTAAAAGATAAAAAAGTTATCGCAGTATCAAAAGATGTTAAACCTATCTATTTAAACGGTGAAGAAGGCAACAAAGATAAACAAGATCCACACGCATGGTTAAGTTTAGATAACGGTATTAAATACGTAAAAACAATTCAACAAACATTTATCGATAACGACAAAAAACATAAAGCAGATTATGAAAAGCAAGGTAACAAATACATTGCTCAATTGGAAAAATTAAATAATGACAGTAAAGACAAATTTAATGACATTCCAAAAGAACAACGTGCCATGATTACAAGTGAAGGTGCCTTCAAGTACTTCTCAAAACAATACGGTATTACACCAGGTTATATTTGGGAAATTAACACTGAAAAACAAGGTACACCTGAACAAATGAGACAAGCTATTGAGTTTGTTAAAAAGCACAAATTAAAACACTTATTAGTAGAAACAAGTGTTGATAAGAAAGCAATGGAAAGTTTATCTGAAGAAACGAAGAAAGATATCTTTGGTGAAGTGTACACAGATTCAATCGGTAAAGAAGGCACTAAAGGTGACTCTTACTACAAAATGATGAAATCAAATATTGATACTGTACACGGAAGCATGAAATAACACGCTGTGTTTTAATGAAGTAAGATGAATTGATGTTGATGCAACCTAAAATATTGGTATCTCCAATATTTTAGGCCACACATCAACATAACAAAGTCGAAGGCTAATAGTCCCATATCGTGCGTTAAATATATATTACCCTCCTATTAATATATATACCGTTCCCGATCGCACGATATGGTGGTATTAGAACTTCTCTTTGAACGAAAGAGAAAAGCTAGAAGTTCTTATGCAGTTTTAATTAAACTGTCGTTCCCTTCATCTCTTTTAACCACAGAGATGCGTTAGAAGTTCTTCTAATACAATTTATACAACGCCATTCCCTACACACTCTTATAAAAGAGATTCACGCGCGTCAATAAATTGTATTACATACTAACTAAAAAGCTTTTCTTAATCGTACTAACGAAGTTAGAGGTTCTTATGTGATTGGACAACTGTTCTCCCTACTAGACTTTTAGCATAGCTGGTTAAAAGTACTATTACAGATTGTTCAATTGTATGCCCCTTTCCTTTGAACGGAATATTAAAAGCTATGTGCAGTAACTTTTAATAGGCATACCACTTTTGCATCAAGCTATAAATAATCGCATACTTTGATATTTAATCTGGCCTATCAAAGTAAACATCTATGGTTTCCTCCCCCCATAGATCCTTAAGCCACACTCATCCGATGTCATATGAGTGTGGCTATTTTTTGTGAATGCACGTATCTTCTTAATTTAAATGACTTCGATTAATCTATCTCCTCCAATTTTTAAAACTTATTTCAATTAATTCTCAAATATTAATAATTCGTATAGTTTAAAACTATCTATTCAATTCCCCTAAAATAAAAGGGATTGATGAAAAGCCATTCATTTTTTCATCAATCCCTTTTAGCATAATTACGAACTACGTCATACTATCTACAATAACCATTTCATCATAATTAATGGCCTCTCTTAGTTTTAACGCTGTACCTTCTGATACTTCATCTGTATCAATCAACTCACGTAAAATGCGACGTTGTTCTCTCAATGCATTTAATTTAATTTTAGTAATCGTATCTTCACTTGCTGAGTTGAAGAAATTAGATGGTGTTAAGTTTTCAATTCGCATTAAATAACCGTCACAAACCATTCCAACTTCAAGTGTATTATCTTTTGTTGTTTCCTTAGACAATCGACTAACCACATTATAATGGACTAATTTATTAATTTTATTTAATTCCATTAAGTTATCCGTAACACTAAGTGAAGATGCCGAGTTCACTCTCGTTTGTACTCTTCGTTTTAATAAAGCACCTCGTAATAATACAATCATTCTTCTTATTAATGATGCTTGTCTATATACTTGTGTTCTTTCAGCATAACGCATATAGTTTTCAAGTACACTATTCGTTATTTGTCCTTCATCTACTAAAGACTCTAATGTTTTTGTTTCTACATTAAAAGCAATTTTTTGTAGACGTTCTAATTCTTTAGAGTTTTCATCATCTTTCTCTACAGTTTTTAAAAATGCTAATTTATCATGATATTCTTTAATCACGTTACCATATTTAAAACTTGTTTCGAAAGTAGATTTTTGATTTAGATAATCAATAACTTGTTCTAATATATAAATTCTAGCAACTTTAAACGACATATTGCCAATTACTGTTTTAGGTGCAGGTTTCGTTAATAGTGGCAATAATACTTGCGCAACTACCAAACTAATAATAACCATACCAGATGCAATAAATAATAAGTCGTTTCTATACGTAAAAGCATGATGCCCTGCTAAAAAATACGGTAACGTTAATGCGATTGCTAAAGAAATTGTTCCATGCACACCACATAACGTCATAATTAAAGCGTATAAACTTCGCTTTGGTGGTTTCTCAGTCGTTGGATTATCATCATCATTTTTAGTCATCATTTTTTGGAATGGACTGATGGCTAAATAAAAATAAGGATATAAGACATAAACCCAAACAAATCTAAATAGATAGACAGCTAAAGCAACAACAATAGTGATGCCTATTAAAAAGATTAAATTGTGCGGTTCTGTTTTGATAATTTTAATAATAACTTCAGGTACTAAAAATCCTAATATTGAAAAAACAAAGCCATTTAAAACATAACCTAGTATATTCCATGTATGATTGTAACTCATTTGTAGTTGTGTACGTACTTGCATAATTCTGTCACGTTCGAAACCATGTACAAGTCCTGCAACTACTGCTGCAATGATTCCTGATGCGTGAAACAATTCAGCAATTAAATACGTAACAAATGGTGTTAACAATTGAATAATTGTAAACATATTAATGTTTTCATATCCTCGACGCATCAATGTTAATCGGAACCTTACTAATGCCATACCTATAAGTAAACCAACCACTGCGCCACCAATTGATGCAATTAAAAACAACTGAACAGCATCAACAAGTGAAAAAGCACCTGTAACTAATACTCCAACAGCTATTTTAAATGAAATAATACCAGCAGCATCATTCAATAATGACTCACCTTCAAGAATTGTCATTGCTCCTTTTGGCAAGACCTTTCCTTTAGTGATTGCTTGCACTGCTACTGCATCAGTAGGGCAAAGAATGGCAGCAATTGCAAATGCTGCTCCAATAGGTAAATCTGGCCAAATCCAATGAATAAATAAACCTACACCTATCACAGTAGTAATGACTAATCCTAATGCCATCATCATCACTGGCTTAATATATTTTCTTAAATGGACTCTAGAAACATTAACACCTTCTACAAATAACAAAGGCGCAATCATTGTTACCATAAACAATTCAGAATCAAAATTAAATTGAACAGGGATTGGGGTAATAAATAGTAACATGCCCAAGAAAATTTGTATAAATGCTAGGGGTACTTTAGGTATGAAAGTATGGACAAACGAACTTAGTATCACAACAGCTATAAATATAAGAATTGTTTCAAATATTTCCAAACTTTCACCTCTCTAAAAAGTATTGTTTAATTGAAAATTAAGTATCACATCTCGTTGTAATTATACTTTAGAGGATAAATTGAGTTAGCGACCACAAAAGCACTTTAATATAGATATATGTCTACGATTGCAGTACTTAAATTTGCAATTATTTAATTTTATTTTATCACTAATTGTTTGTATAAATAAACAACTTGCTTTCACATAACAACATTAACTTATAATACAAAAAATGAGCACCTTAAAATCGACTAACCAATTTCAAAGTACTCTTTTAATGATTAATTTTGAAAACAAATCTTCAAAAGCATCGTTATGCTTAACAATTTAGCCAACACTTCAATCGTTTTGATACCATTTCTTACGATGCTCTTCTCGTTTTTTAGCACGTAATTGTAATGCTTCTGTAGAGTTTTGTTCATTTGAACTTAATAATATTGATGCATGTGTGTGATCATCATTTTTTCGATACATATAAGCGCCGTTGCGATAAGCAGCGCGAGCGACTAAGTGCATGCCGACGGGTGAAGTTAAATTAATAAAAACAAGTGACAGTAATAAACGCACACTGAAAAATCCTGTATTCACAATAAAATAAATTAATACACCGATTAAAGTTAATAACACTGATAAAGTTGAACTTTTTGTCGCAGCGTGACTTCTTAAGAAAACATCTTGGAATTTCACGATACCTATTGCACTAATAAGAGCAATAAAACTACCTAACAACAACATCACAGCAGCAATAAGACTAAAGATTTCTTTTGTTATTTCCATTAAACACATGCCCCCCACCAATAAAGCGTGATATTGAAACAGAACTTACAAAAGATATAATGGCAATGAGCATGATTGAATCTAAGAAAGAAACGGTGCCCATAAGTACACTTAACACACCCACAATTGACATTACGACAGCACTTGTTGTATCAAATGTAACGACACGATCTGCTGTTGTAGGTCCCTTGATTAATCTAAATAAACAGATGATTAATGCAATTCCAAAAATAATGAGTGAACTAATAATCATAATATGTGTTATTGTTTGTATCATCGCGACACCTCCAATATTAAGTCTTCATAATGCTTAATACTTCTTAACAAACTATCTTTTTCTTTTTCTGACACGTCGATACTATGAATAAAAAACTTTTTAGAGTCTTGAGAAATTCGTATTACTGTAGACCCTGGAGTTATAATAATTAAAATTGTTAAAAATGTTATTGCCCAGTCACTTGTTAGTCTTGTTTCATATGAAAGTAATCCAGGGTTCATATCTTTTGTTTTAAAAAGAATATAATTAATCGTGCTAATGCTAGATGTTATTAATTGATATAAATAAACACCTAAAAATTTAATAGCTACCCAAATTTTTCTAACATAAAAATCATCGCTGAAAAACCTGTGTAATATATAAATGACAATTAGACCAATTAGATATCCAGAAAAGAAAGTCGAGAATTTAAAATGATCTTCATCTTGAAATAATACCCATAAGAATGCAATGATAATATTTAAAACTATTTGATTCATTTAGTCCTCTCCTTTCAAATGCGGATTTACAAGTTTTTGATATAATTGATCACTCGTGTTCAACTCAGTTGCATCACTTGTAACATTTAACACTACAGGCGCAGCAATTCCGATTGCGATAACCACAACTACTAAAATACTTAAAATTCTTTTTCGATATAGTGGGATTTTCTTAAAATTAACTTCCTCCCCATCTTTATCTCCAAAATACATATAAAAAAGTATCCTAAATAAACTGTACATTGCAATTAGACTAGTAATAATCATTAACGCTAGTCCAATATAATTGCCATTTTGCAATGCGCCTTGGAAAATAAGTACTTTCCCCGGAAAGCCACTAAATGGGGGCACGCCGCCAATAGCAAAAATCATTATAATAAACGCAACTCCAAATAAAGGTTCTTTTTTAGCTAAGCCATTCAAATATTGATATTGTCGATAGCCTGTAATGTAAACTAAACTACCAATAATAAAGAATAGCAATGTTTTTACAACAATGTCATTTACCAAATAAAATATTGCACCATTAATACCTGCAAACGTGTTTGTTCCCAAACCTAAAATGATAAATCCTATTGAGATTATGACTTGGTAAGCTGCAATCTTTTTAATATCTTTATAAGCAATGACACCTATAGCGCCGATGACCATAGTTATAGCAGCCATAGTTGCTAGCAATGGATGTATGAGATCATTATGTTGATCGAATAGTAAAGTGAAGAATCGAATTAATGCATAGGCCCCTACTTTGGTCATTAACGCTGCAAATAATGCTGCAAGCTCAGTATTTAACACTGCGTATGCTTTGGGTAGCCACATAAAAAGAACCAGCGCTGCTTTCGCACTAAATGCGACTAAGAAGATTAATGAAATCATTGTTACAGTGCGATTATCTCCCATATCATTCAAACGCATTGCAATATGTGAAAAGTTTAATGTACCTACTGTTTTATAAAGTAAACCTATACCTAATAAGAATAGCCATGAACCAATAATATTCAAGACAACATAAATAATTGCGGCACGTAATTGTTCAACAGATTGTCCAAGTGTAATGAGTACAAATGACGCAAGTAACATAATTTCAAACATGACGTATAAATTAAATAAATCTGATGTTAGAAAAGAGCCTATCACGCCAACGCTTAAAAATAATATGAACGATGGCAAGTGATAACGATTTGCTTTATGTTCGCCACGCCCAAATCCGTATGCCATAATTAAAGTAATCACAAATGAAGCGGTTGTAACCATAATTAAACTTAAAGAATCTCCTAAAAACTGTATACCAAAGGGCGCTGACCATCCTCCAAAGTCTAGCGTAATTGGACGGTGACGCTGAACATAAATTAATAACATTAATGAAATAATTGTGGTGATAGTCATTGTACCTAAGTATAAATATTTAGAAATACGATCATTATTTTTTAAAAATACAAGGATTAAGGCACAAAGGAATGGTAATAACATTGGTAAAATCAATAAGTTACTTAGCATCATCTTCCCCCCTTAGGCCTTCAATTTCATCTTCTTTTGTTACTTTATAAGTTCTATAAACAAGTACAAGTAAAAACGCAGTCATCCCAAACCCTATAACTATTGCAGTTAGTACAATAGCTTGTAACAAGGGATCAACAAACAATTGGTTTCCACCAGTTATTAATGGTTCTGATCTACTAGAACCATACGTTCCCATACTCATAATAATGAGATTACCAGCATGAGTATATATTGAAATTCCAATTACAATACGAATTAAATTGATTGATAAAATCATATATGTTCCTATAAACACTAAAAATCCTATAACTAGTAATAATATTAAATTCATGATCGACCTCCGCTAAGCGACAACATCACTGTGACAATAACACCAACAACTGAGAATAAAATACCTAATTCAAAAAGTGTTATTGTACTTACATGAATTTGCCCTAAAATTGGAAGTAACCAAGTTGTTTCATATTGAGACAAAAATGGTTTTCCAAAAAACATAGGTATTATCGCAGTAATAGATGATACCAATGCTCCAATAATCATTAAAATTCTAAAATCAATCGGTAAACTTTCTAAAACCTCTTCAACATTAAAAGCCAGAAACATTAAAATAAACGCTGAACTAAATATTAAACCACCAATAAAGCCACCACCAGGATTATTATGACCTGCGAAGAAGACATAGAATCCGAAAGTCAATAAAATAAATACAACAAGTTTCGTGACCGTTCTTAACACGACATCATTCTCTTTCATCTTGTCCCCTCCGATCTTGATAATTTAATAATGTGTAAATACCTAGCCCAGTAATAATTAACACTAATCCTTCAAATAATGTATCTAATGCTCTAAAGTCACCAAGTATCGCATTTACAATATTTTTACCACCTGTTAGTTTGTCAGCTTTTAAATAAAAGTCTGATATTGATGATAAACCATCTGTTTGTTGTGTAATAAAAATTAATGATACAACAATAAGTGCCATCAAGAGTGATACAGAAATTTTAATTATTTCTCTTTTTTTGTTAGCGTTAGATCTTGGCACGTTTGGTAATCTTGAAAAACTAACAATAAATAGTATCGTCGTTATTGTTTCAACTACTAGCTGAGTCAATGCTAAATCAGGGGCTTTCATTGCTATAAAGAATAAGGTCACAACAAATCCGATGACTCCATTTAAAATGACCATTGTCAGTCGTTGACGTATAAAAATTAAAGAAATACCAATTGTGACAGTTACGATTGCTAATATAATTTCTAATGCCCCAAATTCAGAAACATGTAACTGATGTACTTTTGGAAGTCCAATTCGAATATAACCATATCCAATGATAATCATAAATATGCCTAAGGTCATAATAATGTATTGGTTTAAACGATCTTGCATAACACGTTTAAATCGCTTCGTAGCAAACTTTTCAAAATGTCGATATACCATCTCATAGCTTTTTGAAACTGAAATCTGTCTAATTTTACCTGTGAACACTTTTTTCCAATCTACTTTGATTGCTAGTACACTACCCAATAAAATAATGATGATGGTTAAAAGAAGCGGTATGTTAAATCCATGCCATTGCGAAACATGTGGTGCCAATTGATCAATTTGATGATTACCACCTGATACAGCTCTTAATGCTGGAACGATAATCCCCTTCCCAAATATATTTGGTACAAAAAAGATTACAGGTACTAGCACCATTAATATAAGAGATGGTAAACTAAACAACCATGGTTCGTGGATATTTTTTTTAGTAAAAACCTTAGAATCATATTTTGTCCAAAATACTTCTTTTACCATGTATAATGCATATGTGAATGTAAAAACACTCGCAATAACACCAACAAACACAATACTTATCATTGAAATCAAACTAAATTGGGATAATTGTCCAGTTTGTGTTAATGCATCTAAGAACATTTCTTTACTTAAAAATCCATTTAAAAATGGTACTCCAGCCATAGATAGAGCCGCTATCGTCATGACTAGATTCATTTTAGGAAATAGTTGACGCATTCCACTTAAAATTCGTATATCCCTTGAACCTGCTTCATGATCTAAAATGCCTACTCCCATGAAAAGCGCACATTTAAAGATGGCATGATTCATTAGATGAAATAGCGCACCAAATAATACAAATACATAAATAGATGCTATTGCGTTTTGTTGGTGTTGAGCATATCCACCACCGATACCGACCATTGCCATAATCATTCCTAGTTGACTGATTGTTGAATATGCTAGGATTCCTTTTAAATCCCATTGTTTTAAAGCTGTGATTGAACCAAATAACATTGTTATTAACCCGACAAAGGTTACGATATAAATATACATATTGCTTAGACCTAACAAAGGTGTAAATCTAAGTAATAAAAAGATACCAGCTTTAACCATAGTGGCTGAATGTAAATATGCACTTACAGGTGTAGGCGCTGCCATTGCCCTTGGTAACCAAATATGAAATGGGAATTGTGCAGACTTTGTAAATGCACCTAATAAAAACATGATAATCATAGGGATAAATAAAGCATGGTTCTTAATATGATCTGCTTGTCCTAATATCTCTGTGATGTTATTCGTTCCTGTCATGATATACAACATGATAAAACCAACTAATAATGCCAAACCACCAAATACTGTAATCATAAATGATTGCATCGCACCAAATTGACTATCTCCGTTGTTATACCAATATGAAATTAATAGAAATGATGATACGCTAGTTAGTTCCCAAAACACATACATTAATATTGTATTATCAGCTAATACAATACCGAGCATGCTAAACATAAATAGCGTTAAGTATAAGTAAAACCTTGGTAAATTATCTTTACGAGAGGATAAATATTGTGTTGCATAGAAGAATACAGCAATTCCAATAAGTGAAATAATAAGAGAAAACATTAAACTCAAACCATCTAAACGTAAATCTACATTAATATCTAATGAGGTCATCCACGGAACGGAAACAGACAAATAATGCTGTTTAATTACTGATGGAACTTGTAACAAAAAATAAATAGATGCTATTACAGGTGCAGTCAGTGCTATGTATCCTGCATATTTAGCCATTGCTCTACGTTTAGATGTTAATAATATCATCGCCATAATTACTAGTACGGCAATTAATAGATAAACCAAACTCATTATTAGCCTCCTTTGTCGTTATAATTGTAATGAAATATAAATACTGTGTTCACATTCATTTTCTAAACCGATAAAATTTAGTGTTTCAATAGCAGATTGATGCCCTAAATACTTTTGAATGACAGGAATAGGTATGCCCTTTTGATATGCATGATACGCAAATGTCTTACGCAATGTCGTTAGTCCTACATTCTCTATGCCAGCCTTAATTGCTGCTTGATGAATAATACGATAGGCTTGTTGCCTAGATAATACTTGATTAGTTCTCAATGATTGAAATAATACATCTTCATTTGACAGACTTTTGTTTTCAATATAGTGAAGTAACTCATTAGATAATGTTTCTGGCAATCTAATTTTAATCAATGAGTGATAATGGGCTTTACACAATTCGCTTAGTGTCCCCTTTTCAATCAGTCGTTTAGTATCTTTAACAGTAATTGTTAATAATTCTGTAATTTTCATACCACTATGTATAGCTAATTTAAAAAACAAATAATCCCTATCAGATCGAGCTTTGAGTGCGTCATACATTTTATTAATATCATCATTGCATTTAATTACTTCTACCTTGTTCATATGTCCCACCTCGCTTTAAGTGTCTTAATCATAAACATTAAGTATTTAAGTCACATATAATTATAACCTTTTTTATAGAATTTAAACAAGAATAATAAAATTAACCCAATTATTTTTTTCTTTCGATATATAGTGTGAAAGGAGGTTTTAAAATATGAGTAAAACAAATCACATTACAATTGTATTATCATTTACAAAACTAGATACAAATGGTAAACAAACAGAATTTAAGCGTCGATTCGCCAATATTAATCCTGAAGTATCAAACGACCAAATTAAAACATTTAGCAAACTTATCGAACGACTTACTGGAGAAACATACAACAACATCGAAGTCATCAAATCTGTATCAATTTAATCAGGAGGACACTTTCATGACCAAAACACTTGAATTAAGTTTTAAATCTTCACTAGACAAACCTGTCAAATTGCAATTACCACAATTAAACAACATCGTAACCGAGCAAGTTGCACGTGATAGTATGAATGCATTAGTAGATTTAAATATTATAAAGTCAAATAGTGGCGCTATCACCAAAGTACATTCTGCTCAAATTATTGATAAAACGACGACCGTTTTATTTGAAGCAAAGAAATAGATATAAAGAAAGCGCAATTAATTTAGTATAAATACTAACACCCTAGACTTTCATGATGATTGTCTAGGGTGTTTTTGTTGTGTTAATGCCCTGTTTTTTTCAACATTATTGTAAATGAGTTGTATATTTTCTCTATAATGATAATGTATACATATGATTTTTATTATTAACTTTGGAAAGTGAGACTTTATTCATATGCTTCTTTTCTATATCATTGGTGTCCTAGTTGGAATGCTTATTCCTATCCAAACATCTGTCAATTCAAGACTATCACTGTATACTAAATCGCCTTTCTATACTTCATTCATTTCATTTTCAGTTGGAACAATTTGTTTAATTATTTTAAATATCATTATCAATCCAGAAGTATTTACTATTCACTTTTACAATAATCAATCATTTAACAATACATGGATAGTCGGTGGTTTGCTTGGGGTTAGCTTTTTAACTGGCAATTTATTGTTATTGCCAAAATTAGGTGCAACATTAACTGTAATTGCAACAGTTGCGGGTCAAATTATTATGGGTGTCATAATTGATACATTTGGCTTATTTGGTGCTACAATTCATGATTTTAATTTAATTAAAGCAATTGGTGTATTGTTACTCATTATCGGTATCGTCATAATGAATCAATTTAACAAGAATAATTTATTACTAACTGATCAAAAGTATTTACTGTTTTGGCTTCTATTAGGATTTATTTTTGGTTTCTTTCCACCTATTCAAACGACAATTAATAGTGCTTTAGCAAGTCATACTCATTCACCAGCCTTTGCATCATTAGTATCATTTACAATTGGGTCAATAACGCTATTGATTTTAACCGCTATTTTTAATCGTTCTTTAAAACTAAATACATATCATTTGAAATTCGGCAAACTAAAACCTATCTATTTTACTGGCGGTATACTAGGCATGGCTTTTGTAACAGCTAACATTATCTTAATGCCTCATATGGGTGCAGCATTAACAACACTTATTGGGATGTTTGGTCAGATTCTAATGGGCATATTGATAGATCACTTTGGATTATTTGGTTCACCTAAAATAGCAATGACATCCAGAAAAACTATTGGTCTATTATGTATTTTGACAGGCATTATACTTTTAAGATTATTTTAAATTAACTTTTAGCTTATCATTTTAACTTGTAATTATTTTTAAAAGTGATAAGCTATTTTTTTGTGGTCTAAATTAGTTTTAATAAGTACTAATATGGGTAGTATGCTTTGACACAACAAATTTTAATTTAGCAAATTCGATAGTCAACTCATTCTTAAGACCTAAATTAATGTTGTTTTTTAATAATTTATACCAAATTAATAGCAAAAATTATGTTATTCGTGCTAATATTTCATAGTTGGTTATTCAATTAATTAAAAATAAGTCAAAATGCACAACTTTAATTCATTCATTGAGTCGAGTTTGAAAAATAAAGGTGCTATAACGTATGATCAATTATCGTACTTTCTATTATTTGTTACCCGTTATCAATCGGAATAACGTATAGACACTTTAACGTGCTATAGATTGGTTTTAATCACTAAATTAGTGTGTTTTCCTTATCATTAAAACTGCACTGGGAATTACTAAATTAAAAAAATTATAAAAATTTTTCTTTTTTAGTGATAAAAGTTCGAAAAATGGGTATAAATATTAGAAGAAGTTAACTTGAAAGCGTTAAGCTATGACAATGAATCACTTTAGATACACATTGAATATTGAAACATTTAATTGCGCTAAATCGTTTCATAAAATAAATTACCTTATACTGACGATTAAATTAAGGTAAATTATAAAAAATGCTGATATTTTTGACTAAACCAAATGCTAACCCAGAAATACAATCACTGTGTCTAATGAATAATTTGTTTTATAAACACTTTTTTGTTTACTTCTCATTTTTAATTAGTTATAATTAACTAAATAATAGAGCATTAAATATATTTAATAAAACTTATTTAATGCAAAATTATGACTAACATATCTATAATAAATAAAGATTAGATATCAATATATTATCGGGCAAATGTATCGAGCAAGATGCATCAAATAGGGAGGTTTTAAACATGGCAATTACAAAAATCAATGATTGCTTTGAGTTGTTATCAATGGTCACTTATGCTGACAAATTAAAAAGTTTAATTAAAAAGGAATTTTCAATTAGCTTTGAAGAATTCGCTGTATTGACATACATCAGCGAAAACAAAGAGAAAGAATACTATCTTAAAGATATTATTAATCATTTAAACTACAAACAACCACAAGTTGTTAAAGCAGTTAAAATTTTATCTCAAGAAGATTACTTCGATAAAAAACGTAATGAGCATGATGAAAGAACTGTATTAATTCTTGTTAATGCACAACAACGTAAAAAAATCGAATCATTATTGAGTCGAGTAAATAAACGAATCACTGAAGCAAACAACGAAATTGAACTATAATTTTGTTTAGCGCAATTTGGTGAAGTTTGATAGATGATACATTCTATTAAACTTCCTTTTTTTATGCTCTTTTTACCTAATTGTTAAGAGGTTTTGCACTAATGGCACTTAATATAAGGAAGATAGCCGCATAACGAGCAGTATATATCAAATACATTTCAAAAAAAGCTGATTTCTATCAAATAATGAATAGTAATCAGCTTTTTCACATTGCCTAAGGACTTTATGCCCTAGGTTTATATATCACATATTATGATACGCTTTTTAAAAAATTTAAATAATAATTCATAAATGCTTCTGGTTCTTCAATATGCGGTGCATGTCCTGAATGTTCGAAGATTTTTTTCGTAACATTTAAAAAATGCGCTTCCAATTTAAAATGATTTTTATCTTTAATCAAAGGATCATGTTCCCCATTAATTAACAAAGTAGGTACACATGTACGTTTTTTTAAATACATAGGTTCATCTTTATGCAAAATTAATGAACGAATTGCCACCGCACTATCATCCTCAGACTTAGTGCTATATATTCTTTGTTTTTGATACCATTTCATCGTCTTCTCTTGATTTCTAAACAATTTAGAAAATAAAAGAATATACGCTTCAGACTTATTAAAACCCGCTATATCATCTTGATATTGTATTAACAATTGAGTAAAGCTGTGTATTAAGTCATCTTTCTTCGATGCAATGGTAGTTAATGATTTTACACGATAAGCATATTTATCTGTAAATAACTTAGCAACTACCCCACCTAAATCATGTCCTAGAATATGTGCCTCATGAATATTTAACTTCTCCATTAGAATTTTTAAATCCTCAACGTGATCGTTTAAATCGTATGATTCACTTTTAGAAGACTTGCCATGACCTCTTAAATCGTAAGTAAGTACATTATATGATGATGCTAGTTGATGTTGCAAATCTTCAAATCCAGCTAAATTACCATCCAATCCATGAAGTAATATTATAGGATCCCCTTTACCTTCAATTTGATAAGTTAATTGGATTTGAGGATTAATTGTGACTTTATTCATTGTGACACCTCCCTCAATAAACTATATACCCAACCTTCATTCTATATACGCTTCCATTTTATAAAAAATTTTTTTAAATTATTTATAAATTACCAAAAGTTATTCCAACAATAAAAAAACTATTCATCTCAATTAATACAATTAATCAAGTGAATAGTTTTATCATATTTATAATCTTGTACGTGAAGATAATCTAATTGTGAAATATATAACTAGAACTACTAATAATATCCATATAATTAATGAAAAAATCTGGGCTGATTGTGGATTATGAATCATTGCATCGACGGTTTTTTGACAAAATAATAAGCCGATTCCCGAAAACTCAAGTCGCTTATAAAATATGCGGCAATTACTAAAATAATACCAATGAAAAAGAAAAATTGATGTCCAAAATTTGTAATTGGTATAACGCCCCAAGTAATATTAAATGCTTGTAATATAATTAATAACAAGGATATGATAGCGATAATTGTACCCATAATCATTTCTATTTTATTACTACGCAAGTAATTCTTTTGAGACACTCTTAGGTATACAACAATAGTCATTGGAAAAATCACTAAACAATAAAATAGACTCATTCCAGTAATAGCTTGAAACTGAACATACTGTTTATCATATAAATAGGATATGAGAATGAAATTTATAATAAAGAAAATAACTGGATTCATTTGTAAAGCAAACAAATTCCTTTGAATCATTAATATGATTTGTGCTGGAGATTTTCTTTTATATTCAATATAATCTTGATCTTTCTTTTCAGAATTTTTTATATCAGTAATTACTTTCTCTTTAATATCATCAATCAAATGCGGTGATAAACCTTTATGATTAAAGTAATCTTCTATATTTTCTAGTAAAATTTTATCGTTAATACGCATTGGTAGTACTCCTTTAAAATGAAACATCTTTATTTATTGTATTGGTTTAATATCCCCTTCGCAAATCATAAAAATTAATATTCACTGTATTATGCCATGTAATAAAATAACCGACAAGTATTGCGATTTAACTTGTCGGTTAAGCACGATTAATTTAATTATTATTTTTCCAAATCAATACGATATAATTTTATGTTTTTATCTTTTGGTGCTGAGGCAAATTGATAAGTCGTTTTGCCTTTTTCAATATATCCAAAATTACCAGCAACTTTGCTATATTCCGTATGTGTTACTGCTTTGCCAACATAATTTTTAACAGCTTGATATGTTGGACCATTAGCATCATTATACATCATTGAAATATGAGTTACTTTACCATTGTTTTTCTTACCATCAGTAGTTACTAATAACATACCTTTTTTAGTATGGAATTCGTAATAATGTTCAGTTCCATCTTCATTGTAAGAATACATCGGATTTTTGTACTTAGTTAAAACATCTTTAATAGATTCGCCAATTTTCACATTTTCTAATGACTGATCACCCTTAATTAATTGTTTAACAGTATCAATAGAGTTGCCACTTGCTGCTTCGGCACTAGTGTTCACTAAGCCTACTCCCATTACAACAGAACATGCAATTATACTTGCCGTTAGTAGCTTTTTCATAAGCACTCTCTCCTTTTATTTATATCGTCTTGTGCTCACAACCATTATACAACAATCATTTCTAAAACAACAGTCATATTACAATTATATTACAAATAATAATTACTACTTTTAAATTTCACTTATCACTAAAAATTAAACATGCTTTTCATCGTGATGTTTGTTGATAAATGAAGCTGTATCTTCGACGAATCTTTCTTGCTCTTCAACAAATGGGAATGCACTTGATTCTTGATATACTTCAAAGTCCGCATTTTGGATTAAATCAGCTACTTCTTTAGCTTCTAATCTTGTTGTTCTTTCACCGAATTCTCCTGCAATAATTTTTGTCGGTACTACGACATTTCTATAAGTTTGAGAAATATCAGCGTTTTTGAATACCTCTTTAACTGCTTGAATTTCTTCTTTAGTTGATATTTCATTTGTATCTACGACATGTTTGAGGAATCGATTCATTTTTCTCGGACGATAATACTTACGCTTATTTAAAAATTTATCTTGTTTTTCAGGATCCCAGTTTCGAATAATATGGGCATATTTTCTAAATAAACGTTCTTCCGGTAATTCACCTTCAATAGATGTTGGATTTACCAACGTAAGTGATGATGTAAATTCAGGATAACGTACTGAAATATCCGCACCAATGATTCCACCCATTTCATGGCATACAAATGCAACTTCTTCAATATATAAATATTTAAGTAATTCAACAATGTCATCAGAAAAATCTTTTATTTCAATGTGACGAGGTTTATCAGAATAGCCATGTCCACGTAAATCAATTAACACAACTTGAAATGATTTTGCTAATTCTGCTGCTAATTTATTAAACACAGAATAATTATCAAGTACAGTATGAATCAATACGATAGGATAGCCTTCACCTAATGTACTGTAATGTATCGATGTTCCATCTTTTCTAGTAAATAGATCCATAATTTTCTCCTTTATTATCATTTTTTATTGGTAAAATGGTTAATAATTCTTCCACTGTTGTAATTGTAAAATCAACTTCTTCTTCGAGTGGTTCAATTTCAGCATCTTCTTGTTTATACCATACACTAACCATGCCCATAGCTCGTGCTGGAGCTACATCATTTAACGCATCATCGCCAACATACATAATTTGCTCAGGTAATACCCCTAGTTGATCAATCATATCTTCAAAAATTTTAGGATGTGGTTTACGAAAACCAACTGTTTCTGATGTTGATAAATAATTAATAACATGCATCAAACCAAGTGAATGTAATCGAAATTGTTTAATCTTAGATTTACCATTTGCGATAACACCAATTTGAAAGCCTTTTTGCGATAGCTTTTCTAGTGTATACAAAGTATCGTAATAAGGAAATACATAACGATAAAAATGCATTTCAAAATCATTAAATAAGTCTTTCCAAGTTAACCTATCTACATGGAAACGTTTAATGATTTCTTTATATAAATCAGGTTTATCATTATCTTCATCGTCATCTAGCTCAATAAATGCTTTTTTAAAATCTGCCAGTTGAACATGAATTAAGTAGTCATGAAATCGTTCATATTGCTCTTCGATAAATTTCTCTCGAGATTTAACTCTGTCCAACAACGTACCTTCTAAATCAAATACAACTGCTTTAATTTGATTCAAATCCATCGCTTATGCCCTCTTTATGTTTATAGTTATTTTTATTTTAGCAAATGTCATGTGCTAGTGTAACCGTTTCGACTGAGATATTAGCATGTAAAATAACACTGGTATACCAATTAATGCAATAATAATGCTTGCCGGTATTTGTACTGGTGACAGTATATGGCTACCAATAAAATCTGCCATAACCATTATTTGTCCTCCAATTACAATATTCAAAGCCAATTGTCTTCCTAATGATTGTTTCCACTGCCATTTTCTAATGAGTTGTGGTATCACCATACCAATGAATCCAATGATGCCAACATATGCGACATTTATCGCCGTTATCATAGAAGCTATACATAACGCGATATATGTAATCAATTGAACATTTAAGCCTAGTGACTGACTTTTTAGTTCTCCTAATTGCAATAACTTTAGTTGATTAAGAATGATAAATATACCAAACAGTGCAATGATAAATGTGATTGCTATTATGGATACATTTGAGTATTCTGCATCACCAAAACCACCAAACAGATAATTGGCAATTGTATTTAATTTGCGAGGTTTTAATAAAATCAAAAAATATAGAAGTGAATTGAATAACGCATCAATCATTAAACCACTTAATATTAAGATTCTAACTGGATAGCCTTGGCTCAATACCGACGTAATGACTAATACAGTTATTAATGTTATCAAACTAAATGTTATTGAAAATACAGGAATCCATAACGTTGTTAAACCTAAAAATAATGCTAATCCTGAACCAAATGTAGCGCCGCTTGCCAATCCTAATGTAAAGCTATCTGCCAATGCATTATTTAAAACTGTTTGAAATATAAGGCCTGCAACAGTTAATATCATACCTGTCAACAATGCTTCTAATAATCTCGGTAATCTAACATTGATTAGAATAGACTGGTTAAATACATCATTGATATCGCCCAACTGCCAAAATAGATATATGCTAGTTGTTATAATCAATATGACTATCCAGCTCAATAATACTTTATTAAATGTCATAGCATTCTCTTTTCTTTCATCGATAATTACATTCATTATAGCAATCACATACTCGCGTTGCTATCATTCACTAAATATATTTTAAAAACCCCTTATCTCAAACATGTATTTTTTTACATGTAGCAATAAGGGGCATAATTAGAATGGTTTATTTTCTATAAATTGCATCTCTTAATTCTTTTAATCCTTCATCAATACGTGGACCTGGTCTTGATACTTCATCACCATTTACAACTTCAATACGTGTATTCTTGACAGCATTAATTTTATTGAATCCACCTCTTTTTTTGATGATATCCATATAATCTGATCTTGTCTTAGCTTCCGTCGAAATTAATATATCTGGGTTCTTTTTAATAATACTTTCCTTCGTTACAGGGTTCCAACCATTAATGTCACTATACACATTTTGGGCTTCTAATTTTTCTAACATATCATTGAAAAATGTATGCTTCCCTGCTGTATATATTTCAGGCTTTGATGAAACCTCAATAAATACTTTTGATTTTTTATGATGAGCAGGAATTGAATCTATGACTTTATCGATATTATCTTTAGTTTCCTCAACAAGTTGTTCAGCCTGCTTATCATGATGCGTTAATTTCCCAATTTGCTTAAATGTGTTGTAAGTTTCATCAATTGATTGTGCATCTTTAACATATACTACTTTGATGCCTTGTTTCTCTAATGATGACAATACTTTATTAGCAGTTGCCTTTTGCGACTCATGCGCAAGAATTAGATCTGGCTTTGCCTTTAAAAGTTCCTCTTTATTTAGATTCAAAGCATCAAATTGTTTCTTACCCTTTTTCACATCTTTTGGATAATCATCAACCGTTGAAACACCAACTATGTATTTACCTAATCCTAATTCATATAAAATTTCAGTATTACTAGGCATTAACGAAACAATTCTATGGTACGGCGATTTAGACGAGCCATTATCATCGCTACCTTGTTTATGATTATCTTTCATACCACAGCCACTCAGGACAAGCATAAAAATCAAAATAAAAGCAATTAACGATTTCTTCACATTATCACATCTCCTTTTTAATCCCACTTTTCGCTTTAGCGATTAGAGGGATTTATGCAGTTGTGCGGTAGCATCCAACTGCGTTCCTCTTCATCTTTAGCGATTAGAGGCTTTTATGCAGTTGTGCCTTAGCATCCAACTGCGTTCCTCTTCACCTTTAGTGATTAGAGGCTTTTATGCAGTTGCGCGGTAGCATCCAACTGCGTTCCTCTTCACCTTTAGCGATTAGAGGGATTTATGCAGTTGTGCCCAAGCATCCAACTGTTTTTCACTTTATATGCTTCTATTTATTATATAAGTCCACATACTAAAAGAAAATAGTAAATTATTTTTTATATTTCATATAAACTCATCTATCTAACTTCACAGCGTTTACTTTTTAAAGTAAGGTTCTAAAAAATCATAATTCTTTATATCTTTGTCTCTAAAGTAATGTTTACCAAATACATCTAACAGAGCATGAAATTCATTAGCATCTTGATTTGTAAAATGATTTGGTAATGTGACTACTTTTTTTAATTGATCATAACTTTTAGTGTTTTCATATCCTAACTTATCATATATTTTTCTTGTATAGCTATCTGGAATAAATACAATGCGTCCGAATATATAAACAAGTAAGACATCTGCTGTTTCACTTCCAATACCTTTCAAAGATAATAATTCTTTTCTTAATTCACCTTTATATCGCTCATTAATCTCTTGATAATTGAAATGATGTCGTGCTAACCATGTTAATAATGTTTTAATCGTCAGTGATTTACTTTTATAAAAACCACTTGAATGTATCAATGATTGTAACGTTTCAATAGATAGTTCTAATATATGATTTGGATTAAAATGCGTGTGTTCTTTAATCTGATTCAATGCAATTTCTGCATTTCGCCATCTAGTATTTTGAACTAAAATTGCACCTAACATCATTTCAATGTCATTATCAGCAGGCCACCAATTTTGCGGTCCCATATGCCTATATAACAATTTATACAATTCATCAGTTCCTAACATTTACATCCTCCTTTTAGAGGGAGTGGGACAGAAATGATATTATCGTAAAATTTATTTCGTCGTCCCACCCCGGCAAGGTTGACTAGAATTGAAAAAAGCTTGTTACAAGCGAATTTTCGTTCAGTCAACTACTGCCATTATAACTTTGTAGAGCATAGAACATTAATTTATGTCTCAGGCTCTCTTATGCAGTTGTGCGCAAGCAAGCCAACTGCGTTCTCTTAACCTTATTCACATACTAAGCATTCCCCAATATGTCACATACCTAATTAAAAACACTCCAACACAAAGTATCTTTCGAGAAACTCTACGTTGGAGTGTATATAAATGTTCTTACATTGATTCAGGTGCGCTTACACCGACCATTGCCAATGCATTTTTCAATGTAATTCTAACCGCTTCAATCATAGCAACATGTGCTTTTGTTTTTTCAATATCATCTGTTAACACTTTTTCAGCATTATAGAATTTATGGAAATGAGAAGCTAAATCTTGAATATAATTAGTAATTCTATGTGCCGATCTATGCTCAGCAGCACTTTCAATTGTAGGTTCGAAATCAGCTACTTTTTTCAACAATTCAATCGCTTTTTCATTAGTAATCGTTGTAAAATCATTCGCAGCAGTCACTTCAATACCTTGCTCTTTTGCTTGTTTTAAAATTGAACAAATACGTGCGTGAGCATATTGAGCATAATAAACTGGGTTATCTTGAGATTGCTCTTTCGCTAATTCCATATCAAAATCAAAGTGACTATCAGGACTACGCATAGTTAAGAAATAACGTGCAGCGTCAACGCCAACTTCGTCCATAATTTCTCTTAATGTAATGGCATTACCAGTACGTTTACTCATCTTCACTTCTTTACCATTTTCCATTAAACGAACCATTTGCATGATTTGAATTTCTAAACGATTACTATCTACACCAAACGTTTCAAGAGATGCTTTCAAACGATTAATATAACCATGATGATCAGCACCAAATAAATCGATTAAAATGTCATTACCACGTTTAACTTTATCGAAGTGGTACGCAATATCTGGTAAGAAATACGTATATGTACCGTCATTTTTAATTAATACTCTGTCTTTGTCGTCTTTAAAATCAGTTGTACGTAACCATGTAGCGCCATCAGCTTCATACGTATAACCTAATTCTTTCATTTTTGCTAAAACTTCAAGAATTTCGCCTTTTTCATATAAAGATGTTTCACTAAACCAATTATCAAAATGCGTATTGAACTCTGCTAAATCATTTTTCAATTTAGCCATTTCGTATTCTACGCCTAATTTTCTAAATTCTTTCAAACGTGCTTCTTCAGAATAATCTTTAATTTCAGGGTGTTTCTCTGCTAAATCTTTACCTATTTCAATAATATCTTTTCCATTATAGCCATCTTCTGGCATTGAATAACTATTGTCACCTAAAGCTTCAAAGAAACGTGTTTCAATCGAACGCGCTAAGTTAGTAATTTGATTACCAGCATCATTAATATAATATTCACGTGTTACATTATAGCCAGCTGCAGTTAAAATATTAGCTAAAGCATCACCAACTGCTGCATTTCTAGCATGACCAATATGTAAATCTCCTGTAGGGTTAGCTGAAACATACTCAAGCAATACATTTTGCCCTTTTGATTCATTTACATGTCCAAATTGATCACCTTTTTCAATTGCTTCAGGAATAATTGCTGTTAAATACTGATTATCTAAGTAAAAATTAATGAATCCTGGACCAGCAATGTCAATTTGTTTTACATGTGCTTTTTCAGTATCTAAGTTATCAACAATCGCTTGAGCAATTTCACGAGGATTACGCTTTGCAATCTTAGTCAGTACCATCGCAATATTAGTAGCATAATCTCCATTTTTTGTATCTTTAGGAACTTCAATTTTAATATCAGGAATCTCATCTGCTAATCCTGCTTTGTTAATACTTGCTGCAATTTCTTCTACTAATGTTTGTTTCACTTGATCAATAATATTCATTCGCCTATCTCCTTATAGTTAATTTCATATTGATAAGAACCCATTTTTTCATTATCTTGATATAATTCATAATGAATCTTTAGCTTGCCACCGTCTCCACTTACGAAATGTAAAATGCGTAATGTTTTAACTTCTAGTGGAATTCGTCCAGCCGATATATCGTAAAAAGTTGTTGTCGTTTGTCCTTCAACAAAATGCAAATTCATATTAATGTCGCCTTTACGAATCAACTTAACGCTATCATCATCCACTTTTATTGTAACATTAACTGTTGCATCCTCAATTTGTTCTACATACCGAATAAAGTTAGATTGCCTTTGTTGCCAAGTTCCTTCAGTAGTAAATTCAAATTTTTCTTTTTCGTTGTGCTGTTTCAACACTTGCTTTGTTTGAATACTTACTTTTTTATCCAATTTACTACTCACCTTAATCTTCGCATAATAGAAATATTATAGCATAAAATAAGGTCATCTTGTTATGCCTTCTTAAAGCTAAATAGGTTCAATTAATTAACAATTCCATACTTAATCAACGCTTCATATATGTAAGCCATTTTATAAAATACAAACAACACCTCAAAACCAAAAAACACGAGATTTTCACTATCTTTCATGAAAACCTCGTGTTTGATTATAATGATAGTGTTCAGAGCACTACCTTCTTCATCTATATTTAATCAATTAATATTTTTAAAATTTAATAACCATTCTACCAGTTATAGTACCATTTTCCATTTCTTCAAAAATATCATTGATTTCTTCTAATTTTCTTAATTGAACTTTAGGTGTTACTTTATTTTCAGCAGCAAATTCAAACGCTTCACGTAAGTCTTGTCTTGTACCAACAAGTGAACCTACTACTTCAATACCGTCAAGCACTAATCTTGGGATATCTAAGTTCATTTTATCAACAGGTAAACCAACAGCAACAACTCTTGCACCAGCTTTTACAACATCAACCGCTTGGTTAAATGGCGTCTTAGCAACTGAAGTTACCACTGTTGCATCTAATCCTTTGTTATCAGTTAATTTCATAACTTCTGCAACTGGATCAACATCTTTAGAATTAATAATAGCATCAGCACCTAATTCTTTCGCGAATGCTAATTTATCATCATTGATGTCGAAGGCAACAATTTTAGCCCCCATAACGTTTTTAGCATATTGTAAAGCTAGGTTACCTAAACCACCTATACCAAAAACACCTAACCATTGTCCAGGTTTTACATTACTTACTTTTACAGCTTTATAAGTTGTCACACCTGCGCATGTAATAGAAGACGCTGCTGCTGGATCTAATTTTTCAGGTACTTTCACAGCATAGTCTGCAGTAACAATAACTTGTTCAGCCATTGCACCATCTACTGTATAACCAGCATTTTTCACACTACGGCAAAGTGTTTCACGACCTGTTGTACAATATTCACATCTTCCACAGCTTTCGAACATCCAAGCGATAGACACACGGTCTCCAATTTTTAATGATTCTACATCTTCCGCAACTTCGATGACTTTACCAATACCTTCATGACCTAAAGTAACGCCTGTAACATCACCAAAATCAGCATTCTTAACATGTAAATCGGTATGACAAACGCCACAATATTCCGTTTGTACCAACGCTTCACCAGGTTTTAAAGCTCTTATCTTTTTGTCCTCAATACTTACTTTGTGATCTTTCGTTACAACTGCTGCTCTCATAATAATGTCCTCCTTATAGTCACTCCAGTATGTATGATATTAATTGGCTATTACTTTCAAAAAAGAAAACGAATAATTATAGATGTAATTTTTATTTGTAATAGACGCCAGATTAAAACATACTACTGTGACCTTGTTTTTAGTTAGATATCAACCGTTAACTTTTAACGTTTCCCTAGTTAATATGTTAAAAGAAATGACATAATCGATATGCTAACGTGTAATTTTTACTTCACATATATTTATTTAAAGATAATTTATAATACTCTTATCTTCACTCTTATTATAATGTGAATTAATTCACAAAGTATATAGCTATGATCAAAAAAATGTGTCAGTTATTCAAATTTTTTATTAACTACAGATTAATTTAATTTCAAAAAAATTAAAAAAACTCCCAATCAATCTAAGACTTTATTTTCACCTCAAGATTTACGTCGTCATTGAGAAATGAATCATATCTTTATAGATTAATTGGGAAATTTTAGTTTCTAATATTTAATTAAATGCTTGATGTAAAGCATCAGAAGAATGCTTCCACATACCTTCATCATGGTTCATTAAAAAGTCTTTTAAAATAGCTTTATTCTCGTCACCAATTTGATCAATGATAATATGATGTTTCATTGATTTATCCATCATATTAACATGTTCAGGCATACTTTTATAACCACGACGAATTGCTTTATTCACTAATAAATAGCACGCTGTTAAACCAGCATAATATGGTCCTTGTTCATTACGTTCTGTTGTTACCCAACACAACCAATATTCTTTAGCTTCATCGCCTTCAACAGCAGCTTTATCAGTAATCCATTTCACGCCTTTTTCAACTTTGGCGCGAGCATGCATGCCTCCAATATCAATAAATGCTTCTTTGTTAGCAACATCGATAAAAACTGGTGCAATATTGTCTAAGCTAATTGAACCAATATTTGTACCTTTATGACCATCTAGAGGGTCATTTTTTATGATATTAAAATTAAAGCCTTTTTTCTCAGACAATGATATAACCTCCATATTTAACGATAACAATTTTAGCCCTTTTTAATTAAGCTCATTAATCAAATTTTCAATAGCTTCTCTAATTGTCTTATCTTTAATCTTTGCAACCATTTCTCTAGGATAATATAATTTATAGTCTTGGCGATTAATGCCTGTAATACTATGAATGACTAAAGATTGATTGCTTATTTCTCTAATCGTACCATCTTGTCTTAATAAATGAATCGGTTTGCGATTTGACCCAGGTCGATCATAGTCATATGGCAAATCCGAAAATGCTTCACTCACAAAATAATAATCTGGATTAATACCACCTGCTTCAAACAGTTCTTGCAGTTCTGATATTGTAATAATTGAGCCATCAAATGGAATATATTTAAATAAGTCTCGATTAATAAATCGACTTGCTAAATCACTTAAAATAGCATCATCTTCTTTTGTCCATTTTTCCAAATAATACGTAACTACCGCTTCATCGAGTTCAACATATTGTTCAATCGTAACTGTCTCTTCAAAAAATGGAATAAAATCATGTGGATGCAACTTAAATTCATAGCCTTCATTATAAAGCTGTTTTGCGCGTTTCAAACAATTATTAAGCAGCACTTCTCCACCACGACTAACTGGGTGGAAATAAATTTGCCAATACATTTGATAACGACTCATAATAAAGTTTTCAACTGCATGCATACCACTTTCTTTAATTAGTACTTCATCTTTAGAAGGTCGCATTAATCTTAAAATACGTTCCATATCAAAAGCACCATATGATACACCTGTGAAATACGCATCACGTTGTAAATAATCCATTCTATCCGCATCGATTTGTGAAGAAATCATCGAAATGACCAATTTATTATGATGCGTTTTATTAATTACTTCCGCAACTTCTCTTGGAAACTCAGGCGCCACTTTACGTAATACAGCATTCACCTCAGTATCTCCAGTAATAATCGCTTGTGTGTATGCTTCATGGTCTGTATTAAATATTTTTTCAAAACTATGTGAAAATGGACCATGTCCTAAATCATGTAATAATGCAGCACATAATGCCAACGGTCTATCTTTATTGTCCCATGCATCATGACCAATAAATGACTCATCAATTAATCGTCTAACTATTTCATACACACCTAAAGAATGTCCAAAGCGACTATGTTCTGCTGTGTGAAAAGATAGGTACAGTGTTCCTAGTTGTCTAATTCGACGTAACCTTTGGAATTCCTTAGTTTTAATTAAATCCCATATCAATTGATCTTCAACATGAATATATCGATGTATCGGGTCTTTAAAAACTTTTTCTTCTACTAATTTTAAATCTACATATGCGTTAGTCATTATTCCCCTCCTTTTCGTTTAATATAATATTTAATTTACTTAAAATGCTTTGTACATAAGTGCTAAGTCTAACTTTTCGCCATACATTTCTGGCTCATAAGAGCGTAAGATTGTAAAACCTTGCTCTTTATAGTAAGCTACTGCTTCTTCATTTTTATTATCTACTTCTAAGTAAACACCTTCAAATTTATCTTCAAAACGTGATAATCCTTCATTTAACAATGCTGTACCATAACCTGTATGTTGCGATTCTGGTTTAACATAATGAGCTGATAAATATAATTCTTCACCGTAAATAAAGTTAGCAAAGCCAACGATGTCATTACCTTCTTCAACGACTAAGAATAATTGTTCTTGAAGTCTTTTCTTTAAATGATGTTCATTATATGAAGCTTCTAACAAGTGATTAACTGTTGTCGCAGCGTATATATTTAAGTATGTATTAAACCAAGCTTTAGTTGCGACATCTCTAATTTGAACAACATCTTTTTCAGTTGCTTGTCTTACCTTGAACATGACTTTCTCCCCTTATTAACAAGTTTTAATAACGGCATTATACCACAACTTGCTCAATACTTAATAAACAATGATTGTCTATTCAATTTATATATTTATATTTTCCGTTAAAATTAAAAATAAAAAATAACGAAGCAAAAAATCACTTCGTTTAGTATGAGGTATGTCTTATTGCAATATACTATTCCACTCAGTTGCACGTGCTAAGGCATAGTTGTCTTTCATGATGTCACCAGGCTTTTCAGCAGTTCCAATAATATAACCATTTAAAGTGGCACCTAAAAAGTCTAAACTATATTTCATTTGCGTAATTGCTGGCTTCGCTTTTATTTTTGGACAATCTCCACCAACTAAAATAACTCTAAAATCCTTTTCGGCCATTTGTGCCTTAAAATTAGGATATCGTTTATCTTGTAATGTTTCTGACCAATGTTCGATAAATGCTTTCAATGGTGCTGAAATGCTATACCAATACACTGGTGATGCAAAAATAATTGTATCACTAGCCAATATTTTATCTAGAATCGGCAAATAGTCATCGTCATATGAAGTAATAGTCTCTGCTGTATGTCTCACGTCACGTATCGGTTTAAACTGATGTTGTGTCACGTCAATCCATTGATACTCTAAATCTTGCAAAGCGAATTTTGTTAATTGTGCAGTATTACCGTTTGGTCTACTCCCACCAAACAAAACAGTAATCATTTTAGCCTAACCTCACTTTTGATTAATAAATATCTGTGTTTTTCGTTACCTAATTATACTATCATAAGCTTTGCCTACCGAATAGTAAAACGCTTACAACTTTTATATAAATTTGACGAAATTTCGTCATCCTTATATAACGTCGTTTGTGATGGGAGTGGGACAGAAATGATATTTTCGCAAAATTTATTTCGTCGTCCCCCCCAACTTGCACATTATTGTAAGCTGTCTTTTCGCCAGCTTCTATGTTGGGGCCCGCCAACTTACATTGCCTGTAGAATTTCTTTTTGAAATTCTCTGTGTTGGGGCCCACACCCCAACTTGCATTGCCTGTAGAATTTCTTTTCGAAATTCTCTGTGTTGGGGCCCCTGACTAGGATTGAAAAAAGCTTGTTACAAGCGCATTTTCGTTCAGTCAACTACTGCCAATATAACTTCGTAGAGCATAGAACATTGATTTATGTCCCAGCCTGATATCACCATTAAATACAATTCATTTAGTCTTCAATCGGAAACAGTTCATCGATATATTGAATCTCATCATCTGATAAAACGATATCTGCAGCTTTAATATTTTCAACGACTTGTTCTGCAAGTTTTGCACCAGGAATAATCACATCGATAGCTGGTCTCGTTAAATAAAATGCTAATACAATGTTCGCAATTGAAGTTTGATGTGCTGCAGCTATGCTTTCCAAAGCTTTTACGCGACGCACATTTTCTTCAAATACACCTGGTTTAAAATCACGACGTGTAGTACGATGGTCACTAAATTTAGTGTTCTCATCATATTTTCCAGCTAAAATACCGGATGCTAATGGGAAATATGGAATAAATGTGATTTGGTGATCAACACAATATTGTAATACTGCCTCATTTTCGCGATGCAATAAATTATATTCTAACTGTACAACATCAACGTAACCATCTTTATTTGCTTCTTTAAGTTGATCTAATGTGAAATTTGATACACCAATGGCTTTAATCTTCCCTTGTTCCTTAAGCTCTTGTAATGCTGCAACTGCTTGATCTTTCGGAGTGTTGTCATCCGGAAAATGAATATAATATAAATCGATATAATCAGTTTGTAGACGTTTCAAACTATTCTCAACTTGTTGTTTTAAATATTCAGGTTGATTGTTCTGATGTACTTCTTGATTTTCATCAAATTCATGAGACCCTTTTGTAGCAATTTTAATTTGCTCTCGCGGATATTCTTTAACAACTTCTCCAACCAATTCTTCTGATCGTTCTGGCCCATAAATATATGCCGTATCTAATAAATTAATACCATGATTAATGGCTTGACGAACAACATCTTTTCCTTGTTCTTCATCTAAGTTCGGATATAAATTATGCCCACCTACTGCGTTCGTCCCAAGTGCGATTGGAAACACTTCAACATCAGATTTACCTAAGTTTACAAATTGCTTCATTAGACCCAGCTCCTTATCTTTATAACTTTTCCACTATCACACTACCATGATTTAATACAACTTCCAAATGTTAGAATTAGAGCTTGAATTTAAGCGGTGTAATAGGAAAACGTTATATAAAACTCAGTTAAAATAAGTATTGCTTAAATTGATATGCATATAGCGCGATTGCTCGTTGACCTTTAAATTACATGTACTTTTGAATCAGAAATTGAAAAACATTTAAGAACGACAACATTAAAGCCATTACAAATTTAATTAGAAATACTATAATGTTTTGATTTGCATAACAAAGAAATTAAAACTGTTAATATTAACATGGGATATCCATTATAAAATATTCATCTTTGTAGTTGATAATTCTATATTTCGGATTTTTATTCATTCTATCTATGAGTCAAATTTTTATATTAAATTTAATAATTTTAGATTTAAAAAACTCATTTATTATTCAGCTTTTTTAAGAAGTATTACATGAGCTTTTTTAATGCCAATGGGAACAATGTTTATAAAAAAGAAAAACATAGTTACTGCACCCCAACAGATAAATATAATTATATTTTGAACATCTATAGTTATCAGGGCATATAAAGTGAAAAATGAAAAACCACCGAAATATAAATATGCAAATATTATAAAGAAAAAATGTTTTAAATTAGGTAGCAATATCATTTTCTGACTTTTTTCTTTATTCATAGTAAAAACACTTAATGCTAGCCTACGATTTAAATTTAGGTAGAAAAATAAAATACCAAGAAATACAACAAAAAATATGGCTATTACTATTGTTTTTTCCAATCTAACATTAAATAAAGGCATATACTTTCTAAAAGTCACACTAAATAAAACTGAACTACCTAATGCTGGCCAAAATGCATTGTTTTTAGCAGGTTTGAAAGTATTTAAACTTTCTAATTCTTCTTGACTGATCTTGATGTATCTTTTTGGTGTCAACCAATTAAGCAATGGAATGAATAAAACTAACCAATTATTTATTATATTCACCATCAAATATTCATCATTATATTTAATAATTCTATATTTGGGATTTTTGTATATAGCTATTACCTCGCAAAGCAATGTCTCCACATCCCTTTAATTTTATGTGTAATACATTTTTCGATACTTCAAAAGACATTAAAATATTATCAACTTACTATCATTAAAAATTTTATTCATTGTTATTTGCATATCTTTAATCTGAATTTATTACTACCACTTAATTTTTAAGTATGACATGAATGTTTTTATCTATAATTAAAGCTATATTCACTAGAAAAAAACCCATTATTGCTGTAATCCAAGCAAAATATACTATTATGTTTTGATAACTCATTGATAATAGAGCATCTAGGAATAGCATAGTCAATCCGCCAAATAAAATATATCCAAATAATGTGAAACAAACATTTTTTAGTGTAGGTATTAAAAAAATTTTTGACCTTTTATTTTTAGTATTATAAATATTTAAAGATGATTTTTTAATTAGGCGTACATAAAATATTAAAATCCCTATAAATGTGATGCAACATATGGCAATAACTAATTTTTTATCAAGTTGAACGTCAAGTAAATGTGTATATTTTCTTAATGCAACTCCCAGCAAAGCAGAGCTACCTGCAACTGGCCAAAAAACATTCTTTTTAGCAGGTTTAACAATATTTAAATTTTCAAACTCTTCTCTACTAATTTTGACGTATCTTTTGGTGATGAACCAATTAATAAAAGGAAAAAACAAACTAATCCAAGTGCTTATTATATCGATCATTAAGTACTCATCATTATATTTAATAATTCTATATTTAGGATTTTTATTGATGATTTTAGATTCGCACAGCAATGTTTACACCCCCTAATTAGCAATTGAAAACCAACTAAATTTGTAACTATTTATTAGACTTTAAAAATATATGTACTTTTTTATCTATAATTGAATGCATATTCATTAACATAAATAGCATAGTCATGAAAAGCCAAGAAATATATAAGATTAAATTTTGTACATTTTCAAACACCAACAAGTAAAATGCCCCATAAGACATGAAACCAGTAAAGAGGTAATAAAAAATTGTGAAACACATATTTTTAAAGGAGGGTAATAATCTTAATTTAAGTTCATTATTTTTATTTTCCTTATAAACATTTAATGTTAATTTCTTATTTAGATAACAATAAAAAAATATAACCCCTAAAAAACTAATAAAACAGCTGCTCCAAACAATTAGTTTTTCTAATTGAAAATCAAATAAATAAGTATTTCTTCTTACAGTACCACCAAGTAACACAATACCCGCGAATATAGTCCATCCTATCGATTTATTTTTAACTGGTTTGACAATATTTAATTTTTCATAATCATTCTTAGTGATTTTGACATATGTTTTCGGTATGAGCCAGTTAATAAATGGAAAGAAGAAAACAATCCAATTACTTGCTAAATCAATCATTAAGTATTCACTTTCGTATTTGATTATTCGATATTTAGGATTTTTATTAATAACTTTAGATTCGCAAAGCAATATTTACCAACTCCATTTCATAGGATTAATATGATTACTAATACTTTTTGTGGCATCACCAATGGTATTACCAACACTATCTACAGCTTTTTCTGCAGTTTTGTTTACAGCATCAATACCCTCGTCTATTTTATGTCCTGCCCAGTCCACTTTATCTTTTATGCCAAAATAATTATTTTGATAAAGATAATCAGAAACAATAGATCCAATAATACCTGCTGTTAAAATACCTACCACAGCCCAACCGACTGGATTACTTACTAAAGCCGCTACACCAAATGCTGCAACAGATCCAGCTGCAAGCGTCATACCATTATGCGACAACGCCTCCCCAAATGTTTTATCATCATTTGCAAGGTCATCATACATACCTATACCAAATCCTACACCTGCAACACCTTTACCTAGATATTTTCCACCTTTAGCAAATTTACTACCATTTTCTATAAACACATTACCTGATGTACGTTTGACTTCCACAAATGAATTTGGACCGGCTGGGCCTTTCACTCCACCTGCTGTATTGATAAATACACCGAATTTACTTGCATTTATACCGCCTTGCTCTAAAAGTGTTGACGTAATATCTAATCCTATATCTCGTTTAATACTATCTTTATTGTCATTTATATATTTCATTATACTTTTCGGGATATCGTCTTCTGGATGTTCTTTGGCATATGCCTTTATAACAGCAAAGTCTGCTTTATTTAAAGTTTCTTTCTCTGCTTTATGTTCAATTTTCCCCATAGCAACTTTCAAATATTTTTCATGACTTGCTTTGGCCCAATCAAGTTCTTTACCTGAAGGAATGTTAAATTGATTTGTTGAAAAGTTCCAAAAATTTTGCGCTTGGGTAAGTCCTTGTTGGACAATTTTTTGAAATTCTTCAACTTCTTTAAATATTTCTGGTGATTTTTGATTAAACTCACGCAATTTGCGTAGCTTCTCTTCTAATTCATGTTTTTGTTGACCTAATGTTTGTATTATTTGTTGGTTCGATGAAATGGCTTGCTGATTATCGGAAGCATGCTTTTTCAAATTGTTAGTTAAATTTTCATATCGCGTAATTTGTTGACTTAATGATCTGATATCTTCTTCAAGCTCTGATTCTTTTAAAGATATGCTATCAACCTCACTCGTATAACGTGACACAAAATTATCGCAAGCTTGCTTCGTTAAATCACTCAATGTTTTCATACTTGTTGATAATGGAATTAACACCGTACTAAAAAATTGTTTAGCTGACGTATACGCTTTACCTTTAAGCGCATCATCATTGATAAATTGAGTAATTGCTTTTTCCAACGCATCATAATTTGAATTCATTGTTTGACTCAAATTACCCACACTTGAAGCTTGGTTTCGAGATCTGTCTAAATACATGTCAATACTCATCGGCATGCTCCTTTTTCAAAAATATATGATTTTCAAACTATTTAAAATTAAATGCTTTTTACATCTATAAAGTTGTAAAATTTTAAAACTCAGCGATGATTATTTCTTATGTAAAGGGGTCTAGATGCAGGTAAATTGAGATAACATGTCGCCTTTTTTCTTATTTTAGCATATGGATATAATGGTGTCTTTGTATATTCACAATTAATCAATAAAAATTATCTTTCAATATTTTAATTTTATTGCGACAACATCCTTAATCTAATATATATTAATATCTCAAAATATATTTACGATTTAAATATGTCACCAGTTGTTGAAAATACTTCCTCATCATGCGAAATATCAAAAAATATCTAAAATACGAATAAGTTTACAAAATCACACAACATCATCATTCAAAATTTTATTGCCCTCATTTCAATATTCATTTCATATTTAACAGTTCATACATAACTAAAATTTCAATTGTGCAATCTCACCGTTAATGCAACAACTTTCAAACAATAAATCATCACAATAACCACACCTAATTCAACACTTTTCAAACATAAGTATTGACACATTGAGCAAAATGATTTTTAATTGTAACTAATACAGTTACAATTATGAGGTGAGAAACATTGAATTTAGAATTTAACATTGCCGTGCATGTATTAGCTTTTTTAACTAAGCATCATTCAGAAAAATTCAATAGTAGTTCATTAGCTGAATTAACTTGTTTAAATCCTGTTCAATTACGACGCGTGACGACTCAACTTGTCGATTTAAAAATGATTAACACAATACGGGGTAAAGATGGTGGATATTTAGCAAATGATCAAAGTGCTGATGTCTCTCTAGCAACATTATATAAACATTTTGTCTTAGAGAAAAAACACCACACACGTCTATTTACTGGCGACGAAGGCAGTCACTGTCAAATTGCTCGTAATATTGCAACTACCATGTCACATTATCAGCAAGACGAACAGAATATCATTATTAATTTTTATAATGGAAAAACAATCAAAGATGTCATTGAAGACATTCAAAAGGAGGATTTATGTCATGAAAACATATGATTTAATTGTAATAGGATTTGGGAAAGCTGGTAAAACTTTAGCGAAATACGCTGCATCAACAGGTCAACACGTCGCAGTTATCGAACAATCTTCGAAAATGTATGGAGGCACTTGTATCAATATAGGATGTATACCTTCGAAGACACTTGTACATGATGGATTAGAAGGCAAATCCTTTGAAGCAAGTTATAATCGTAAAAACGATGTTGTCAATGCGCTAAACAATAAAAATTACCACTTATTAGCAGACGATAACAACATTGATGTACTGGATTTTAAAGCGCAGTTTAAATCTAATACTGAAGTGAATTTATTAGATCAGCATGGCGATATCGCCGATAGTATTACTGCACCTCATATCATTATTAATACCGGTGCTACCTCTGTCATTCCTAACATAAAAGACCTTGATCAAGCTAAACATGTCTTCGATTCAACAGGTTTATTAAACATTAACTATCAACCTAAGCACCTCGTTATTGTAGGTGGCGGTTATATCGCCTTAGAATTTGCTTCAATGTTTGCGAATTTAGGTAGTAAGGTAACAGTATTAGAACGTGGTGAATCATTTATGCCACGCGAAGATCAAGATGTCGTTGCACATGCTATTACTGACTTAGAAAATAAAGGCATTGCATTGCATACAAATGTTGAAACGACTGAATTGTCATCTGACGATCATCATACAACAGTCCGTACTAACGTTGGCAACTTTGAGGCTGATGCAGTACTTTTGGCTATCGGACGCAAACCGAATACAGATTTAGCTTTAGAAAATACTGATATCGAATTAGGCGACAGAGGCGAAATTAAAGTCAATGCTCATCTTCAAACAACTGTGCCGCATATTTATGCTGCAGGTGATGTTAAAGGCGGACTTCAATTTACGTATATATCTTTAGATGATTATCGAATTATCAAATCAGCGTTATATGGTAATCAGTCACGTACGACTGACAATAGAGGCAGCGTGCCTTATACAGTATTTATAGATCCACCATTATCACGTGTTGGATTAACTAGTAAAGAAGCAGCCGCTCAACATTATGATTACACTGAACACCAACTTTTAGTAAGTGCAATACCTCGTCACAAAATTAACAATGATCCAAGGGGTTTATTTAAAGTAGTCATTAATAATGAAAATAATATGATTTTAGGTGCTACATTATATGGTAAGCAATCTGAAGAATTAATTAATATAATTAAACTTGCGATTGATCAAAACATTCCATATACCGTATTACGAGATAATATTTATACACATCCTACGATGGCCGAATCATTTAATGATTTATTTAATTTCTAGACAAAACATAAAAACCTGGTGGCACGCATTGAATGATGCTGCCATCAGGTTTTATTGTTGTGCTTTTCGCTTTTCTAATTTTTCTTTAAGCTTTCTATCTTGTTCTTCTTTACGACGTTTACGTTCTTCATGTCGTTTTCTTAAACGCTCTTCTTCTTCAGAATCACGTGGTTTCTTTAATTGTTGAGAAACTTTTTCGATTAATTCTTCTTCAGTAAGCGCAGCCAGTGGGCGGTTATTAACAAAAGTGAATGTTTTTCGGCGTCCAGGTCCACAATAAGATTGACAACCTATCACGATTTCAGCATCGGGATCTAATTTTTCCAACTTCTTTTGTAACGTTCTTATATTGACTGCCTGACATTCATCACAAATAAGGAATGTATTTTTCATATTGCTACCCACCTTTCTTTATCATATCTATATCGTCGATTTCATTAATTTTTTCGTTAACTCTATCTATTTTACTCTTTTTAATATTTTTTTCAAGATACGTAACACGGCTGGCAATAAAAAATGGAGCATTTATCTTCTAATTAAATTAGATGATTGCTCCCCTATCAAATCATTTATTGCCCATGATAAATATTAAATTTTAATGGTTTAATACCATGTTTTGTCCATTCATCATAAATTTTTTCTTTATCTACATCTTTATTGATAATTGTAATACCACAGTCTCCACCACCAGCGCCTGATGTTTTAGATGCGCCGTGATACTTTTCAGCAATATCACACAAATATTTTAGCTTTTCAGTTTCTATATCAACTGTAGCTTCTTTATCCATACGTTGAATAATTGTACGATTCTGACGCACCATCTTTTGCACACCTTTAATGTTATTTGTTTTAAAAGCATGAATAAGCTTTTCAACACAACGATGTGAATCTTCTAAGAAGTCACCGTAAAATGAAGGATCTGATTTCAAACGTTTCACTTCGCTAACAAAGTGTGGTGATGACGCCGGTGAGCCAGTCCAACCGATAAGTACTTCCATATTTTCAGGTGCTTGTAATGGTTCGATGTGCAATCCAGGCCAGTTTTTGATTAAAACTTCTTCAACCGTAGTATCTTCAATTTGATGCTTAACCCATTCATGATCAAAAGTACTATACGCTAGCCATCCACTATATACACTCACAGCAATATCTCCGCATGAACTTAAACTTTGTAACTTCATATTTGCAATCACTGCTAGTTTATAAATGTATAAATTAGATAACTTCATATCATAAAATTCATTTAATACTTTTATAACTGACACAAGTACTGCTGCACTTGAACCTAATCCATATTTATGACCATTTGAATCATCTAAATTACTATCAATAGTCAGATGAAAATGCTTCATCGCTATATCGCAACTTTTCGCGTATTGTTCAAATATTTCAATAGCTGTGACCACATAATTTAATTGTTTTGCTGCATGTGGATCTGAAATGACAATACTATCTTCATCTCTACTAAATGTAACTGGGTTATGATGTAATGCTTTTGAATGAATGGTACCTTTATATTGGTCTGCTTCTTCAATAGTAGCAGTTACAAAACGATCTAACGCAATAAGTACAGATTTATATCCTGGTTCTGTTACAGCATATTCTCCAGCAATATAAAGTTTTCCGGGTGCTTTGACCTGAATCATTTTATCTCTTCCTTACTCAATTATTTCAATTCCTGTGGCAATAATGTCACTATCAATAATTTGGTTATTATCAAACTGTGTTAATAATTTATCTATAATCTGTTGCTTGTTTTTCTTTTCTACAAGTATTTTCACATTAGGACCCGCATCCATCGTAAAATAACACGGATATCCCGCTTCTCGGCATTCGTGAACGAGCGCCATTACATCATAACTTTCTTGCACAAGATATGTGAACGGCGGTGTTGATCCTAGATTCGTGGCATGCATACGCAAACCATTTTCTTCAATTACTTCACCAAGACGTTTAAAATCTTTGTCTTGAATCGCTGCTTTTGCTTCAGCTAAATCTTCATCAATATGATCTAACCAATATTGATAAAACCTTGATGTGTTTCGTGTCAATGACATACCATATCGACTAGGTACCTTTTTAGAATGTTGATTAATCACAACAAATATCATGGCAAGGTCATCTTCAAAATGATTCGATTCAAGTGGAACGGCATATGACGTCTCATCACTATACCCTTTTTCCCATTCTGCAAATCCACCATAAATACTACGCGACGCAGAACCCGAACCAATTCGCGCCAATCTCGATAAATCCTTATCTGACAGCTGCATGTCTAGCGCTTGATTACAAGCTGCTGCTAAAGCTGCATATGCGCTTGCCGATGAAGCCAACCCTGCTGCTGTTGGTACAAAATTGTCGCTTTCAATTTCTGCATACCAATCGATGCCAGCTCTATTTCTGACAATATCCATATATTTTGAAATTTTCTCTAATTCTTTGCCACTAACCTTTTCACCATTCAACCAAAATTGATCCTGTGTTAACTGGTCGTTAAAAGTGACTTTCGTTTCAGTGTAAAATTTTTCTAATGTAACAGATATGCTATTATTCATTGGAATGATTAGTGCTTCATCTTTTTTACCCCAATATTTTATAAGTGCAATATTCGTATGTGCACGTGCTTTGCCACTTTTAATCAACGCATTAACCTCCTAAATTCTCAATCCAAGTATGTGCTGCACCAGCTTTTTCTACAGCTTTTACAATATTTTTCGCTGTTGGTAAATCTTTGGCAAGCAATAACATACTTCCGCCACGACCAGCACCAGTAAGTTTTCCAGCAATCGCACCATTTTCTTTACCAATTTTCATTAATTGTTCTATTTTATCATGACTAACTGTCAACGCCTTTAAATCCGCATGACATTCATTAAAAATATCCGCTAAGGCTTCAAAGTTATGATGTTCAATCACATCACTCGCACGTAAAACTAACTTACCGATATGTTTTACATGTGACATGTACTGAGGATCCTCACAAAGTTTATGAACATCTTCTACCGCTTGTCTTGTTGAACCTTTCACACCAGTATCAATAACAACCATATAGCCGTCTAAACTTAACGTTTTCAATGTTTCAGCATGACCTTTTTGGAACCAAACTGGTTTGCCTGATACAATCGTTTGCGTATCAATACCACTTGGTTTACCATGTGCAATTTGCTCTGCCCAATTAGCCTTTTCAATGAGTTCTTCTTTCGTTAATGATTTCCCTAAAAAATCATAACTTGCACGAACAAAAGCAACCGCGACAGCTGCACTCGATCCTAATCCACGTGATGGTGGTAAATTCGTTTGGATCGTTACTGCTAGCGGCTCTGTAATATTATTTAATTCTACAAAACGGTTCACCAAAGACTTAAGATGGTCAGGCGCATCATATAACATACCATCGTAAACATCGCTTTTAATAGACGAATAGTTCCCGCTCTCTAAGGCTTCTATTAAAACTTTGATTTTACCTGCGTTAAACGGTACTGCAATAGCAGGCTCTCCAAATGTAACAGCATGTTCTCCTATTAAAATAATCTTACCTGTCGATTCCCCATATCCTTTTCTTGTCATGTCAATATCACCTTTTATATTTATCCTATACTTGATTCATTATTTTTATTTATTAGTAAAAGACATCATATTCTAAGTTGCATACGCATTCGCGTCAAATTTCATTGCAGTCTTTATCTCACATTATTCATATTATGTATAATCTTTATTTTGAATTTATATTTGACTTAACTTGATTAGTATAAAACTAACTTTCGTTTACTTCAAAGTTTAAATCTTATCGAGTGATATTTCAGATTCTTTATCTTTTTATAAAATAGCCCTACAATTTATAATTTTCCACCCTAACTATAATACTACAAATAATAATTGGAATATATAGATTTACTACTAAAGTATTAGAACATTTCAATAGAAGGCCGTTTCTTTCATAGTCATACGCATTATATATACCCTATTCTCAATCTATTTAATACGTAAAACATGAAATTTTCTTATTAAATTTATTATTTCAATCATATCATTACTTTTAATTTAATGATGTTCAATTTAAATATTAGGCCAATAACATATTTATGCTATTTATGGATACTTTCAAAAATAACAGCCCCAAACGATAACTTGAAAGGGGCTGTTAAATATTTAACTATTGCATTTGGTCTATCATTTTCTTGTTTCTTTCAATCATTTTATCAAAATACGTATCGTATCTTTGCCATTCTTCTTGAGTAATGGGCGTCATATTTAATACACCGCCAAGATCTTTGATTGCATATAATAGTAAAAACATTACATCTTGAACAGTAATCGTTTTGTTAAGCAATGTCTCTAATGAGGCCATACAAGATGGTTCAATTTCAGGATATTTAAATTTAGTCACTTCACCTTTTAAAGCATGTTCATAAAATGTTTGCATCATCAATGCACGTTCTGAACCAGAGCCTTCAACACAAAGATAAATTTGTACAGCAATACCGCCTCTAACTCTTCGTTGCGATATGCCTGCAAATTTTTTACCATCGATACTTAAGTCAAATTTTCCTGGGCAATAAGAATGTTCAATTTCCATCGTATCAATATCAACATTCTCATCTTCGAACATTTTGCTAATTAAAAGATACATCACAGTAAACGCTTCATCAATCGTTGTTTCTGTTTGTCCTTTGAACATCAGCGATATATTTAATACACCTTGATCTAGAACGACACCTAAGCCACCAGAATTTCTAACAATGGCATTATAACCAATCTCATTCGTTAAATAATCAATGCCATCTTTTAAAAACGGCAATCTTGAATCATGAATACCAAGAATAACAGTATGTTGATGAATCCAAGTACGCACAACATTATCTGATATATCTTTGCCCACACTTTCACAAAATGTATCATCGAATGCGAAAGATTGCATAGGCTCTAATCCAGAAGAATGATCGATATATCGCCAGTTGACGCCATTAAAATATTTACTCGCTAAATCCATCGTTATTGTAAGGCTTGCGCTGCTGTGATAATTGAAAGATTGTATACATCTTCAATTGAACAGCCACGTGATAAGTCATTTACTGGAGAATTTAAACCTTGTAATACTGGACCAACTGCATCATATCCACCTAAACGTTGTGCAATTTTGTAACCAATATTACCAGCTTCTAAACTTGGGAATACAAAGACATTTGCATCACCTTGTAATTTAGCACCTGGCGCTTTTTTCTCAGCAACACCTGGTACAATCGCAGCATCAAATTGGAATTCTCCATCAATGATTGCTTCTAATTTTTCTTCTTCAGCTTTTTGTTGTGCTAATTTGACAGCTTCTTGAACTTTTGTCACGTCGTCTGATTTAGCAGACCCTTTTGTTGAAAAGCTTAACATTGCAACTTTTGGATCCATGCCAAAGCTTAATGCTGATTTTGCACTTTCTACTGCAATTTCTGCAAGTCCTTGTGAATCAAGTTCTGGATTGATTGCACAATCACCAAAGATGTATTGTTCATCACCTTTAATCATAAAGAAGATACCTGATGTTCTTGATACACCTGGTTTCGTTTTGATGATTTGTAAAGCTGGACGCACAGTGTCTCCTGTTGAATGTGCTGCACCACTAACTAAACCATCTGCTTTACCAGCATAAACAAGCATTGTACCGAAGTAGTTCACATTGTTTAATAATTCTTGCGCTTGTTCTTCAGTCGCTTTACCTTTACGTCGTTCAACAAATGATTGGACTAATTCAGCTTTAAATTCACTTGTCGCAGGATTAATTAATTCAATATTAGAAATATCAAGATTAAGTTTTTGCGCTAAAGATTGAACCTTAGTCTCATCACCTAACACGATTGGTGTAACATAATCTGTTGCTTGTAATTGTGTTGCAGCTGTTAGAACACGCTCGTCCTCTCCTTCAGGTAATACGATTTTAACGTTTTTACCAGAAAGTTTGTCTTTTAATACATTTAATAAATCAGCCATAATGTCCTCCTGTAATATAAATCTTATTAATCATTCACGGTATAATTATACGCCATTTTATTTCATAATGCCACGTCACCAATTTGTAATCATAATTTTATCGTTACCCCTTTGCTTTATGATAAAATTTATAAAGAACTGATGATTTTTGAAAAGGAGCGATAAACATGAGTCAAGCAGCCGAAACATTAGATGGTTGGTATAGTCTACATTTATTTTATGCAGTTGATTGGGCATCATTACGTCTAGTTCCAAAGAACGAACGCGATGCACTTGTCACTGAATTTCAATCATTTTTAGAAAATACAGCAACTGTAAGATCATCAAAATCTGGTGATCAAGCTATTTATAATATAACTGGTCAAAAAGCAGATTTGTTATTATGGTTCTTACGTCCTGAAATGAAGTCTTTAAATCATATTGAAAATGAATTTAACAAATTGCGCATTGCTGACTTCCTAATCCCTACATATTCATATGTTTCAGTCATTGAATTGAGCAATTATTTAGCTGGTAAATCTGATGAAGATCCTTATGAGAACCCTCATATCAAAGCAAGATTATACCCAGAATTACCACATTCTGATTATATTTGTTTCTATCCAATGAACAAACGTCGTAATGAAACTTATAACTGGTACATGTTAACTATGGAAGAACGCCAAAAATTAATGTATGACCATGGTATGATTGGTAGAAAATATGCTGGCAAAATCAAACAATTTATTACTGGTTCTGTAGGGTTTGATGATTTCGAATGGGGCGTAACATTGTTCTCAGATGACGTATTACAATTCAAAAAAATTGTATACGAAATGCGCTTTGATGAAACAACAGCACGATACGGTGAATTCGGTAGTTTCTTTGTAGGACATATTATTAACACAAACGAATTCGATCAATTCTTTGCGATTTCTTAATACATTGGTACGTTTATAAATTAATAAAAAATTCCAAGCTTATCGGTTTAAGCTTGGAATTTTTCGTTTATCTTCAGTATATTCCCGTATACATAAGACGTGATTTGGTAAATAGTTGAAATCTGTATGTTTAAACTTATATATATGTGCTAATGTATTATCAATAACAAAGTACACTTTGCTCATAGCAAAGTGTACCCGAGTAGTCTTCCTTGGGAGAACTTTAACTACTATCACTACATATAAACGTTAACCTCAATAGAAATTATACAGTCGCTACTCTATACAATTTTTGTAATGGTTAACTAATATTATTTTAACCTATTTGAAATATTTGAAACATATTTTTGTCGAATTTTTTTCAATAATTTTTCCTTTTTATACTTCAAGAGAATTTTAACTACTAAAAATTCCGATGATTATTATTACAATAGTATCAAATATTAGTTTTTTAAAATCAATAACAACTTATCAAAAAGCTCATGTGGTTATTTTATAGTGTATAAACTATAATGAGTATTAAATTCTTATAAACAATGGTGATGAAATGGACATAAATTCAGAAGAATACAAACAAGAGGTACTTATCAAAGACGTTGTCATGCTTGCTGCTCGCATACTATTAGAATCTGGTGCAGAAGGTACGCGTGTAGAAGATACCATGACACGTATTGCAAAAAAACTTGGTTACAGTGAAAGTAACAGCTTTGTTACAAACACTGTCATCCAGTTTACGTTACATTCGGAATCGTTTCCTAGAATATTTAGAATTACCTCTCGAGATACAAACTTAATAAAAATTTCTCAAGCTAATAAAATTTCGCGTCAAATTACAAACAATGAAATTTCTTTAGCCGAAGCAAAAACGCAACTTGAAAAAATATATGTTGCTAAGCGTGACAGCAGTCTTCCCTTTAAAGGTTTTGCTGCAGCAATGATTGCAATGAGTTTCTTATATTTACAAGGTGGTAGATTGATTGATGTTTTAACTGCGATATTAGCAGGTAGTCTAGGATACCTAGTCACTGAGATTTTAGATCGCAAGTTACATGCACAGTTTATCCCAGAATTCATTGGTTCATTAGTTATTGGGATTATCGCCGTTATTGGACATACACTTATCCCAACAGGTGACTTGGCAACTATTATCATTGCGGCAGTCATGCCTATTGTTCCTGGTGTATTAATAACAAACGCAATACAAGATTTATTTGGTGGACACATGTTGATGTTCACAACGAAATCATTAGAAGCATTGGTTACTGCGTTTGGCATCGGTGCTGGCGTTGGTAGCGTATTAATTTTAGTATAGGAGTATCAGACTATGTTTTGGATCTTAAACTTTATCTTTAGCTTTTTAGCTTCAATGTTCTTCTGCGTCATTTTTGATGCACCTAGAAAATTATATCTATCATGTGGTTTCGTTGGTACATGTGGATGGATGGTTTACACCTTATTCTTCAACGGCTTTAATGTGCACACTATATACTCTAGTTTCTTTGGTAGTTTAGCATTAGGCTTGTTAAGTCATTATATGGCTCGTAAACAAAAAGAACCTGCCATCATTTTTATGGTAACGGGTATCATTCCATTAGTACCTGGTGGATTAGCTTACGATGCAACGAAAAATTTAGTCTTATTAAATTTCAGCACAGCAATAAATACAATGTTAGAAGTAACACTTATTGCAGGCGCCATCGCATTAGGTTTATTATTCGCCGACCAAATTTCCAAATTAATTGTTTCTGGGTTCGTGAAATCTTTTAAACGATTATAAATATTGTTAGAAATGGCTCAGCCCAAACTCTTAGCAATTATATATAAGGTTCAGCTGCCTCGTCTTAAATGTCAATTTATAATACAAAAAATCGCACGATACGCCTCCGAATGAAGAAGGTATATTGTGCGATTCTTTTATTATTTAGTTTTTTCTTTTTCAGGTTCTTCAATCATATCATCAACTTCATTTTCACTTCTATTTAAAATCAAGCGACTTAATTCATCATTATCCATATTTTTCAATTTAGGATATCGAATCACAAAGAATATTAAACCGATGATTAACCATCCAAGTAATGCAATATAAGACGGTGCAGTCAGTGCTGCAGGAGAACCTGGCACTAATAACAACGCTAAGAAAATGAATGATACAAATGAGCCGATAATAGCAAACGTTTTGTAAACCGGTGCATACGTATTACTTTGTTTGTTATAACTGAATAATTTCGCTGCAGACAAACATGTAATAAAGTAGGCAATGGATACACCTGTAGATGACATATCTACAATCCAAGTCAATGCAGTTCTTCCTAGCCAAGGTGCAATTAACGACACACCTACTAGGAATATGATTGCGACATATGGTGTTTTGTATTTACTATGTAATTTACTAAACATTGTTGGCATAATACCTGAACGTCCCATAGAAAATAACAAGCGACTTGAACTCATCAAGAATCCATTTAAACCAGTAAATATACCCATCATAATTGCAATTGCTAATACACCTAATCCAATATAACCAAATGCTGTTTGTGTAACAGCACCTGTTAACCACAACTGCCCATTTAAACTTTGATGACTTGTTGATAACCAACCAGTGTATAAAATCATGACAACATAAGTTAATGATGCTGCTAATAAACTGTACACGATAAGCTTAAATGTCTTGTTTGGTGCAAAGTTAAACTCTTCTGCTGTTTGTGGAATATTATCAAATCCAACATATGCCCATGGTGCCACGGATACAATAACCACAATAGACACTAACCATCCTTTGCTAGGTTCAGCTAACGGTTGTAAATTTTCAAGTGCAAAATTATTACCAAAGAATGAACCAAAGAACATCAATAATACGACGATTACCATCGCCACACAGAAATAATATTGTAATGATCCAGATACACTTGCGCCACGAATCGTTACTAGCATGAATACAAGTAGTAATACGGTCGCAATAATGATTTCCGTAATATAAACGTCCCAGCCCGCAATGGTGTATAGTTTCCCATTATTTAAGACATCTGGCAATAAGAATTTAACTAGTAAACTGAATGCGGTCGCATTTAAAGCAACGACACAGACATAACCAAAAGTTAAAAACCATGATGAGAAGAAACTCACATATCTGCCGAAACTTAAGAAACTAAAGGCAAACGCGCCCCCTGATACTGGAAATCTCTCTACTAATGCGCCATAACTAACCGCAATTAATATCATTAATAATGCACCAATAACAATACCAATTGATGCTGCAATCGGACCTGACTGCTTAATCCAGTCTCCTGGTAAGATGAATGCGCCCCATCCGATACATGAACCATATGCAATCGCCCATACAAACTTTTCAGATAGGTTTTGTTTTAAATCGCCTCTATCTATTTGCTTATTCTTTTTTTCCATAAATAAAAACTCACCTCGAAGGTATTCTATACCCAAAAGATGAGTTTGTAACTCTTTTTCTTGATTATTTTTATTAAAAATTTAATGTTTAGTTACATAGGTAATCTAAAGTTTTAAAATTTAACCAGCAAATTTGAATGTCGCAATGATTAACATTATCCATCCAATGATGAACAATACGCCACCAATTGGCGTAATCGCACCTAAAACTTTAATTTGAGTTAATACTAAAATATATAATGATCCACTAAAGAAAATAATACCAGCAAATATTAACCAGCCAGCCCAGTTAACATTGATTGAAGTTGTACCACTAATTACACCTATAATTAATAATGCTAAGCCATGGTACATTTGATACGTCGTTGCTTTTTCCCATACTGATAAATAGTGATCACTTATTTTTCCTTGTAAACCATGCGCACCAAATGCACCTGTTCCGACAGCCATCATCGCGTTTAATGCACCTAAAATAATAAATAATTTCATTGCTACCTCTCCTTATATAATTCAGTATTAATAAATGTTTAAATCCGAACACTCGAATATAAGTATATGTGTCTTGATTATTAACCTACATACTTAACAAGCTATTAAGTAATTATGTTTCATTGTTGCTTTTTAAAAATCAAATATGGATTCACCATTGCCAATGTCATCATCTGTCGCTAATCTTTGTTGTTGGTTTGAAGGTTGTGAATATGACTTATTATGATGATGTGCTGAATGCGTATTTACTTTACCACCCATCGCTTCAATTTCAGCAGCTGTCACTTGATGAGTTGGCTGCGTTATTTGTGATTGTGGCATTTGATTATGGTTAGCAATACGACGGTTCATTTGTTGTTCACCAATATGTGGTGTATTTGATGTTGAAGCATATAAAGATGTTAATATATGTATGGCATACATATGTTTTTCAAAGTCATGGTCATGCTGCGCCTGCTCTGCTTGTACTAATTCTTGCTCAATTCGTGCTATTAAAGTTTCTCTATTCACCATCTACGCCTCACTTTCACACCAATTAATTGGTGATTTTCCTACTGACTCTAAATAGGCATTCGCTTTGGAATACGGTTTTGATCCAAAGAATCCTCTATATGCAGACAGTGGACTAGGATGCACTGATTTTATAATACAATGTTTAGATGTATCGATAAGCTTTATTTTTTGCTGTGCAGGTTTCCCCCACAAAATAAAGACAACATGTTCTTTATAATCAGACACTGCTTTAATAATTTCATCAGTAAATGTTTCCCAACCAATATCACGATGAGAATTTGCTTCACCCTGTCTTACGGTTAAAACTGTATTCAATAACAAGACGCCTTCTCTTGCCCAATCTTGTAAATGCGGTGTTTGTCTAACACATCCAATATCATCTGCTAATTCTTTATACATATTACGTAAAGATGGAGGGAATTTTGCGTTAGGTTGCACTGAAAATGCTAATCCATGTGCTTGGTTTGGACCATGATACGGGTCTTGTCCTAATATAACAACTTTGATATTTTCAAACGGTGTTAAATCAAACGCTTGATATATATTTTCCCTATCAGGGTATACGATTGCAGTCGAATATTCTTTTTCTAAAAAATCATGCATAACTTTAAAGTCATGTTTCGTTGTTATGTCATGAAAAATTTGCGACCATTCCATTCAATCTCACCTCAGGACATATTTTAACATATCACACTTATCTAAAGTGAATGACATTTTCAAAAGTTACAATAGTATGAATGATTCATTTCAACAATCATCAAATATTGAATGCTTAATATTTTTCAATTAGGTTAAAAATGATATGATGAATACAATATTATTATGTAGGAGTGAAGCTCAATGGCTTTAAAGAAAGTTTTAACAATTGCCGGTTCTGACACAAGTGCTGGCGCAGGTATGCAGGCAGATTTAAAAACATTTCAAGAATTAGATACGTATGGTATGGTCGCTTTAACTGCCATCGTTACTATGGATAAAGATACATGGTCACACGATGTCACACCATTACCTATGGATGTATTTGAAAAGCAACTTGAAACGGCTTTATCAATCGGACCTGATGCTATTAAAACAGGTATGTTAGGTACTGAGGAGATAATCAAACGTGCTGGAGAAGTATATGAGGCATCTAATGCACAATATTTTGTAGTAGATCCTGTCATGGTTTGTAAAGGCGAAGATGAAGTGCTTAATCCTGGAAATACTGAGGCGATGATTAAATATTTACTACCTAAAGCAACGGTAGTGACGCCAAACTTATTTGAAGCGGGTCAATTATCAGGATTAGGTAAATTAAATTCAATTGAAGATATGAAAAAGGCTGCAACAATTATCTTTGATAAAGGCGCACAGCATGTCATCATTAAAGGTGGCAAAGCTTTAGATCAAGATAAATCGTATGACTTATACTATGATGGTCAAACATTTTATCAACTAACAACAGACATGTTCCAACAAAGTTATAACCATGGTGCTGGTTGTACATTTGCTGCGGCAACAACTGCATATTTAGCTAACGGTAAGTCACCGAAAGAAGCTGTGATTAGCGCGAAAGCTTTCGTCGCTTCTGCTATTAAAAACGGTTGGAAAATGAATGATTTTGTTGGTCCTGTGGATCACGGTGCATACAACCGTATTGAACATATCGATGTTGAAGTAACAGAGGTTTAACGATTAGGCGGTTCATCTATAAATCAACATTATTAGCCACACCACTTAAATTGGGTATGAACTCAATTTATGTGATGTGGTTATTTTTTTATAATCATCATGCTCTGTATATAATTTGAATTTGAAAGTTACATATAAGCGTTATTAGCTTTTATTGAAAATTTCATACATATCGAACAATACATACAAATATTTCCTATACATCTACATCTATGACTAAATAACCCTTTATTTTCAAGATGAACTTAAACTCATCTATATGCTCAATACCTCTATCATTATCATTCTTTTGCGATAGATGCCTCTCTAATCATATATGTTATATTTCCCAAATGACTGCCAGGCGACTCATTAAATATATATTTATTTAGAACTTTTATACATAAATAGTCTTAGTAAATCATACGTTCTATGTCTGATAAAAAGTTGATACTTAAGGTTGATGTCACACATAAAAATGTTATTTATAATATAACCATAGAGTAGCAAAGGAGGTAATATAGGTTATGATTATTTATCGACAGTATCACCATGAAGGCGCACCAGTTTATGAAATTATAACCAAAACGTTTCAGCATGTTTCAATTAAATGTGACGATTCATTTAGTGATACTGAAATATTCAAATTGCTCTCTTTATTACAAGACGATATAGATCATATGAAAGTTAGTTAAATTGACTAATCGTTCCAATAATCCAGAATTTATTAAACATTGATATAGTTGTTATTATTATTTTAGATTAATGCATCCCCGTGCAAAGAAAGAATCGTAACCTATATTCATCTCTGTTCCCAATAATAATAACAATACATAACTGATATTAGCTGTCCTTTCATCTCCTAATTAATATGCGTTCATGCAGCTAATATCGGTTATTTTTTTGTGCTCAAAGAAATTTTTATTTTAATCTCTCCATCGTCATTAATTGCTATAATTTCTTGCTCGTGTTGTTCAATGAATTCGATATTTTCATTTATTAAAATAGGTTTAACGTAGTTAATTTGACACTGGTTTGTCTCTAATGACATAGCCATCAGCATCATTTGACTCACTAATTGTCCTGGCACAATCTCATTATGTATTGGATTATCATCATTTACGAGCGCCAAATATTCATTTATCCATATCTCATTAAACTTCATCTCTACTTCATCGCCTTAATAAAAGTTTGTGTAACCGTTATGACATGTTGATCATTTTTAGTTAATGTTAAAGCCATTGTATAACGTGTGATATTGCGAATCTGTCGGCATTCAATATCTTCTAAACGTCCTACATATATTGTGTCTACTTCTATCTTTTGAGTTTGATTAATTGCTGATTTTGTTAAAATCAGTTCGCTATTTGCATATTTTTTAAATAAATCAAATTTTGACCATAATGACGCACACATTAATGGTGGTACTTCTTTTCTATAAGGTTGGTTAAAACACTGATAATATGCAGCCACACTATCCTTAGAAAATGACACATTTAATCGCTGGTTAGAATCGAGTGAATAATGCTGCATTTCCTAGACCTCCCCCAATCCCCATAGATGCAATCATAGTCTCTTTGTCAAACATATAAAATAATCGCGTCACTAATTGGGCACCGCTTGCACCGTATGGATGACCTGATGCTAATGCACCACCCCATATATTTAATTGCGTATTTGAAATATTTAAAGCTTGTTGGCAGGCAACCACCTGTGCACTGAACGCTTCGTTAATTTCAATGACTTCAATATTTTCTATCGTTAATTGATTTCTTTTTAGTAAGTTGGAAATGGCTGGTACTGGACCAATGCCAGGAAAATTAGAATCAACACCTACCGTAACACCATCTTTAAATAATAAACCATGCTCGAAACCTAATTCGTATGCCATATCTTTTTCCATAATAAGCAATAAAACTGCACCATCATTTTTCATACAACTATTCGCAGCGGTAACGGTCCCACCTTTGATCACGGGCTTAAATCGGCCAAAGTTATCTTTCGGAATATGTGATTTTAGACTTTCATCAGTGTTGAATATTTCTCCTTTAACGGTTATAGGTAATATTTCCTGAGAAATATTTCCATTCTTTACATTTTCCGCTGTCAATTGATGACTTCGATAAGCAAATTCATCTTGTAATTCTCTTGAAACATCATACATCTTGGCCACATTTTCAGCACCTTGAATCATTGATGGGTCGCTCATTTCAGGTGCAAATGATGCACGCTCATAAAACTCAGGTAATGCTGTTTCGTACACAGAATGCGGTCGTTTGATTTTCCAAGGTGCTCGACTTGTACTTTCAACACCACCTGCAATATATACCTTGCCAGCTCCGGCTTGGATCATGCGACATGCATATTGAACACTTTCAAGTCCAGACCCACATTGCCGATCGATTGTGACGCCAGGTATTGAATCTTTAAGCCCCGCTTCAAGCAATGCTTTTCTTGCAATATTGCCACCATTCCCAACAACATTACCTAAAACTACATCATCTATTTTAGATATTACCTCTGGATACTTCTCTTTAAAATGTTGGAATAAAGGTTTAAGCAATTGTTCTGGCTCTAAATGTTTTAAAGTGCCACCATATTTCCCAAATGCAGTTCGTTTAGCTGCAACTATGACTGCTTGATTCATATTATAATTCACCTCTCAAATACATCGATATCATTTTTTCTCTAGCAATTTTACCACTTGCAGTGTAATACATCTTTTCTACATGATGAATCATCGATGGAATTTCATAGCGTTTCACTTTCTTTTTTAAAAATTGTTTTACATTTTTATGTGTAAGTGTCACATCACTAGAATAAAGCAATACGCCTATTTGACCAAAACGCTCATTTGGAATACCGATGATAATTGCTTCATCAATGCTCGACGATTGCGTTAAAAGGCGTTCAACATGTGCTGGATATATATTTTGACCACCAATAATTAACATATCCTGTTGACGTCCCGTTAAATATAAATACTGCTCTTTTACATAGCCATTATCATTAGTAACAAACCATTCATCATTATTTATACATTGTTCACTTACATAGCCACTAAACATCATATTACTTTTTATACAAATAGTTCCTATACCATTGTGATCGTGATCCGTTGTTTTCAATTCCACATTTGGAAATAGCACACCTACTGATTCAACTGGTGCTTGCTGATTCAAGTTATAGCTGATAAAACTGGTTTCCGATGTACCAAAAAATTCAATCAAATTTATGTCATTTGCTTGATTTTTTATCTTTTTAAAAATAGAAGAATGCAGCTTATCTCCACTGCTAAAAAATGATTGGATTGTATGTTCATTGTTGTAAACTAACAATAATGATTTAATCATCGTTGGAACAAGAAACATAGCAACTTTGTATGATGATATTTTACGACATTGATTAAGTAACTTTTCAGGATGAAAAGTGGTCTGTCCTATAAAAGTACGACCGGAACTTAAAGCAAACAATAACGCATATAATGTTAACGAGTGCGATAGTGGTCCAGGGGCTGCTATTGCATTTTCATTTTTTAACATCAACATTTCATTAACTTCAAAAGAAGCCAACCATGAATCTTCATCACGATAATATGCTTTTGGCAGTCCAGTTGTCCCTGAAGTAAAACCAATATGTAATAAATTGGGATAGTGCTGTAATTGCGTTGAATCAATAAACATCGGTGAATCTATACTCTGCATGAGACCTGTATCTCCAATTACATCTTTAATACCATATTTTTCAATCAATTGACGATGTATAGTACTTTGCCATTTACCTTCCATCATCATAGGCACTTTATGTAAACGATGCAAAGCTAAATAACAAATAATACTTTGCACCGGTGATTTCATATTAATAGCAACGACAGGATTAAGTGAATATTTCTGCAAAGATTCAACTGCACTAGTGATGCGGGCATTTAGTTGACTATATGTAATTGTTTCATCATCGATATGTAATGCTATGTCATTAGGTTTATTTTGAGTATGTGTTTTCAACTGTTCTAAAATTACGTTCATCAATATCCCTCACTCAATGTAAACTTTAAAATACATCTTGTTAACATTATATAATGAATAAGTATTTTTATCAGGTAAACCTGCCTATTATAAAAATCAAACTTAAGCCCTAGATAAATTTGATACTGTAGTACCATGTTTTTTATTAGATAAGACGTTACTATATGTATATAGAGAAAAGAAGTTATCGCAATCGCAATAACTGACACAAATAAGTCACCCAATCTATTTAAGTTTGTGTTCTCTATAATAATATTGAAGGTTAGAGTCTCAATATTAATTGCGTTGGACAAAATACTCTAAGACATATTTACATCCTAACATTTCAATAGCAAGAGAATTTTAAGTATTCAAAGCTAAACATATGCTTTAAGTCCCCTCTTTCCCCCATTGCGATAATCATTGCAGTGGGGGTTTATGTATATACAAAAACTTTATTACGGCTAATTACAGTTCTCAATTTAAAAAGCACTTTAAAGTTAGCAGAACCTACTAGCTTTAAAGTGCTTATATACGATTGATTTATACTTTTTATTAAAATCTCTAATTCTTACGTTCTTTAACCCACCATAATGCTTCTTTTGGGTGTTCTGCATAATAAGCTCTATCTTGCTCGTTATCTACATTTGGATACGAACCTTTTAGAGATTTTCCTGCTGTACTTAAATGTAAGAATGTAATAACTAAAAAGCCAATAACACTGATTGCTGTTAAATAATACGCAGGTGCTAATGGATCTCCAGTTTTCGTAACTAACCATGTTGCAACTAATGGCGTCGTACCACCAAATATCGAAACAGAGATATTAAATGTTACTGATAAAGTTCGATATCTTATATGACTGTAAAACATCGTTGGTAACGACCCTGGCATTGTCGCTTCGTAAGTTGATAAGAAAAATCCTAATATAAATATACCGATTACTATTACAACAAATGATTGTGAATGTAATAACATAAATGCGATGATACTAAATAATGTTAGCCCACCAGTACCAATTAGAAATACTTTCTTTTCACCTATTTTATCCGCTAACTTACCAAACATTAATGCTAATGGAATCATTATTGCCATGACACAAGTAATTAATACACTTGTTGTCGTTGCATCTAATTTAATAACTTGTTCTAAATAGGTTGGTAAATATGCAGTTACCATATAGTTCGTAACATTGAAGAATACAACAGCTACAAAACACACAAATATATCTTTGTAATAAAATCTGATGATTTGTAAAAAGTTAATGTTGTCTCGTTCTGGTTGTGTTGCAACATCATTTTCGAAAACTGGTGATTCTTCAAGCTTACGACGTAAATATAAGCCGAATAATCCTAGGAATAAACCAAGTAAGAATGGGATTCTCCAACCAAATGATGCCATTTGTTCATCTGTTAAAAAGAATGTTAATACAGCAATCATAATTGAAGCAGCTATGTAACCTGATAATGTCCCAATTTCTAGTCCACTACCTAATGAGTTACGAAGCTTATCTGGAGATGATTCGGCAACATATGTCATTGCCCCCGCATACTCTCCACCTGTTGAAAATCCTTGCAGTACTCTTGCAAGCAATAATAGTATTGGTGCCCAAAGTCCAATTTGATCATAGCTTGGCAATAATCCAATGGTTAATGTTGAAAATGCCATTAAAATAATTGTAGATGTTAATACAACTTTACGTCCATATTTGTCACCAATAATACCAAATACGACACCACCAATTGGTCTTAATAAAAACGCAATGGCTAATGCTGCGAAAGTCAACATTTGTCGAATGTCTGCATTCTCTACTGGAGAGAAGAAGTTCGCTCCAATGTACGCAGTTGTATATGCATAGACACCAAAATCGAACCATTCCATTGCATTACCGATACCGGTTGCAACAACGGTTTTTTTAGCTTTCTTTGCATCCACCATGTTAATATTCTCTTTATTAAAATCCATGAATTCATACACTCCCTCTTGTATGTTTCATAATTATACGGAGTTAATTAGTTTTGTCAAATTTATAAGAATTTAAACTTTTATATAAATACAAAAGTATGTTTGTTCAAAAATTTCACTTTATCGAATTAAATTCAATGATTTTATACCCTCATACATTTGAATTAAACAATAATAATTCTTAAATCATCGAACGATTAACTTTTTGGAATTATAACTAAAAATAGCGATAGCACACAACTTCATGTAAGTCATATGCTATCGCCATTTTCGACATCATATTTAAATGTTTATATTCGATTTACTTCAATAACTTTGTCTTTACTTTAATTTATTTGTACAAAAATAAATGATCAACGAATCAGACATCACTCTTTAAAAATTCATGATGTTTAATAAATATTTATTTTAAATTCCTAATCTAAAGCGAAATATTTCTATGTATAATCTAATATTTATGAATATACATTTTAACCATGGTATTCTCTGTTTTAACAAATTTTATAATACTGTATTAATTTCTGATGGATCATTGATTATAAAATCTGGATTTGAATGAAGTAATGACCTTGCATCATGTGCTCCCCATGTTACTGCTGCAGATGGTACACCAGCATGTTGCGCCATCTCAACATCAAATGTTGAATCACCAATATAAACCGTTTGTTGGCTATTTAAATTGTAGCGTTGCACAATTGTGTGTATGCCTTCAGGGTTTGGTTTATATGCACTTACTTGATCGGATCCAACAGCTTCGGTAATCAAGTGATTTAATCCAATAGCCGATAAATTTCTTTCTAATACATCACTCTTCTTACTAGACACCACGAAAAGTTTTTTCCCTTGGTTATACAAACTTGTAATGGCTTCAGTTATACCCGCAAATTCATAAATATAGTCCTTTTCAATAGATTGATATGTATGTCTAAATGTATCGATTAACTTTGCTAATGCTACTTCATCTAATGGTCGGTCTGCTAATTTTAAAAATGATTCTTCAATAGGTATTCCCATATAATGCGTTATTTCTTTAGATGATGGTTCCGTTAAGCCACATGCTTTAAATGCACTTTGTGTTGCTACTTCACCACATTTTTTCGTGTCTGCCAACGTACCATCAAAATCAAAAATATAATTGTCAAACTTCAATATTAACACCCCTATTCGTTTATTATTGATATTATACTATAATTTATTATTTAAATAAAAAAATAATCGATAATATTTCTGCCTAGGCCTCATATTATCGACTATCTTTGTTTTATTCTAAATTAGCATGATTTTGTTGCATCGTTTGTTCCGTTACATTCATTTCAGTCATCAATCCCATTACAACACTATCTAAAAATAATTGAGATGCTTGTTCAAACAAACTTCCTAATGGTTGTGCCGAGCCTTGTTCATCATATTTTGTACCTGCAGGCAAAACGATGTTCGTCCCAGCTAGATTGCCTATTGCAGAATCTTTATTTGTAGTAATTAATACGATGTCAGCACCTACTGATTTTGCTTTGTCTGCTAATAATCTTAAATGTTCCGTGGAACCTGAACCAGAGATAATTACAAATACATCATTCGACTTAATCGCAGGTGTCGTTGATTCTCCAACAACATGTGCCTGTTTGCCGAGCTGATTTAAGCGCATTGCAAAGCTATTCGCCACGAATCCTGAACGTCCTTTGCCAGCTACAAATATATGTTTAGCATGTAGTATTTTGGACGCAAACGTTGAAAATTCATCCGCTTCAACATGTGACAAAGTCATCTTTAATTCATCTAGAATTAATTGATAGTCACTAAATTCAGCCATATTACTTACCTTCGATTGCAGCGCGACATTGTTTTGCAGCTTCTACTGGATCATCTGCATTTGCGATTCCGCCACCAACAATAACAAGATCAGGACTTTCAGCGACAATTTCTTTAATTGTATCTGGTTTAATTCCACCTGCTACTGCAACTTTAGAATTTTTAATAACAGATTTAACGGTTCTTAAACTTTCTAATGGTGATTGCCCTTCTGCTTGTAAATCATAACCAGTGTGTACTGCAATATAATCCGCACCCATTTCATCTAGTTCTTTTGCACGTTTTTCTAAATCTTGAACAGCAATCATATCAACTAGTAATTGTTTATTATTTTTATGAGCTTCTTCAATAGCTGCTTTAATTGATGCATCTTCTGCAACACCTAGTATTGTAATTACATCCGCGCCAAATTTAATTGCTTGGCTAACTTCATAATCAGCTGCATCCATAATTTTCATGTCTGCTAATACTTTTACATTACTAATGTTGTCTGCCATATGTTTAACTGCTGGTAAACCTTCGTTGTAAATGATTGGCGTACCGATTTCTACGATATCTACATAATCTTTTACTTTATTTGCTAACTCAGCCGCGTCTTCTTTGTTTAATAAATCAATTGCTAATTGTAATTCCACTAAAAATCATCCTTCCAATGCTTTTTATCTTTCTATTGGAACCTTTCCCGAGGCATTTCTTAATTAAACATTGCAATCAATCCATTTCATCGACATGAATTTTCGCAACATTTTTCGGGCAAGCTTCGTCGTCTAAATATATCTCAACATTCGGGTGTTTGTGAAGTAATGTGGCTGGAACATCAACAGAAATTTCCTGATTTAATAAATGTGTAATAGCAGCACGTTTCTTTTCACCAAATGCGAGTAAAATGATACGTTTGGCTTGAAGAATATTAGCAAGTCCCATCGAAATGGCTTGCTTTGGAACATCATCTTCGTTTTTAAAATATCGACTATTAGCCTTAATAGTACTTTCAGTCAAATCAACGATATGAGTAACGCTATCAAACGGCGTACCAGGTTCATTAAATCCAATATGACCATTTTCTCCAATACCTAAAATTTGAATATCACGTTGACCTTGTTGTTCTAAAACGTCATTATATTTTGACGCTTCCGCATTCATATCATCGGCATCTCCATTTGGAATATGAATGTTCTTTCTATTAAAATAAGGATATTGTTTGAAAAGCATGTCATCCATATAATAGTGATAACTTTGCGGATGTGATGCGGTTAAACCTACATATTCGTCTAAATTAAACGTGGATACATTATCTACGTTTAACTGATTTTTATTTAATAACTTAACAAGTTGTTCATACAAATCTGTCATTGTACCACCAGTTGCTAAACCTAGTTTACAGTGCTGATTAAATGCCATCTCTTTATATAACTCACATGCAACATAGAATGATGCTTGTTTTTTCGATCCTAAGTTTAATACTTTCATTGTTTACATGCCTCCACAAATTTAATACATTTTAAAAACTTATGAATTCATTCATACACCATTAATATAGCATCATTTTTAATGTTTAACACTTTTCAAATTCCAACAAATTTTTGATTTTTAAAAGTAAAAAACGAATGCTGTATGATTACGTAATCCTGAGTAATTACCCTTCATGAAAATTAATTTATAAATAATTGAGCAATCGTATACAATTATCGAATAGTTTTTAGTAAAATAGAAAGATAAACACATTGATAGTGTAAGGAGTGAACGTGTTGGAACCAATTAAAGAACAAGAAGTTATAGATTTACTTGCTTCTTTTGAACATAAACCTGTGTATCTGCATGTTGAAACGACAAATGGGGCCTATGCGAACCATTTCGATCAACGTGTTTTTAATGCTGGTACTTTTTTAAGAAACATACAAATAACATATACGCATGCACAACTAAAAGGTGGTAATAAAGAACCTTATCGCATTGGTCTTAAACTATCAAATGGTGGTTGGGTTTATGTACAAGGTCTAACGCATTTTGAGGTCAATGAACATGATGAATTTTTAATTGCAGGTTTTAATTACGAAGGTCAACTCGCTGCAGCACTTCAAATTAGTGAGCGACCATTTAATTTATAGAGGAGGCATCAACATGACTGACGAAAGACATGTATTAGTAATATTTCCACATCCTGATGATGAAACCTTCTCATCTGCAGGCACATTAGCAAGTTATATCCAAAAAGGCATACCTGTAACATATGCATGTTTAACCCTAGGACAAATGGGCAGAAATTTAGGTAATCCCCCATTTGCAACACGCGAATCATTACCAAGTATTCGTGAGCGTGAACTAGAAGAAGCTTGTAAAGTTATTGGTATTACTGATTTAAGAAAAATGGGTTTACGTGACAAAACTGTCGAATTTGAACCCTACGAACATATAGATGGTATGATTAAATCTTTAATCGATGATACAAATCCATCATTGATTATTTCATTTTATCCTGGATATGCAGTACATCCTGATCACGAAGCAACAGCAGACGCTGTAATTCGAACGGTTGAACGCATGCCTAAAGAAGAACGCCCTCGTTTAACTTTAGTTGCGTTCAGTAATGATGCAACCGAAGCTCTTGGAGAACCTGATATTCAAAATGATATTACAGATTTTAAAGAACTTAAAATTAAGGCATTTGAAGCACATGCTTCTCAAACAGGTCCATTTTTAAAACAATTAGCAAGTCCTGAAATCGATGGTAAACAACACAGCTTTTTAACAGTCGAACCATATTGGACATATCACTTTAAATCTTAACGGAGGAAAAAAATGACTGAATTTGATTTATCGACACGAGAAGGTCGTTGGAAACACTTTGGTTCCGTAGATCCTATTGAAGGCACGAAACCTACTACTAAGAACGAAATGACAGACTTACAAAGTACACATAAAGATTTTTTATTTGAAATAGAAGAAGTTGGTATTAAAAACTTAGTGTACCCTGTACTTGTTGACCAGTATCAAACAGCTGGCACATTTAGTTTTTCAACAAGTTTAACAAAAGACGAAAAAGGTATTAATATGAGCCGTATAATTGAAAGTGTTGAAAAGCACTATGATAATGGTATTGAACTTGAATTTAATACACTTTATCAGGTGTTACGCACTTTACAAACGAATATGAAACAAAATGCGGCAGGCGTTGATGTTTCTGGGAAATGGTTCTTTGATCGCTATAGTCCAACCACAAATATTAAAGCAGTTGGTAATGCCGATGTCACTTATGGATTAGCAATTGACGGTGATAAAGTTACACGTAAAGAACTTACTATTGAAGCAACTGTCACAACGCTATGCCCTTGTTCAAAAGAAATAAGTGAGTATTCAGCGCACAACCAACGTGGTGTTGTCACTGTTAAAACATATATTAATAAAGATCAAGACATAGTTGATGACTATAAAAATAAAATTTTAGATGCAATGGAAGCTAATGCAAGTTCAATTCTATACCCTATTTTAAAACGTCCTGATGAAAAACGTGTGACAGAGCGTGCATATGAAAATCCACGTTTTGTCGAAGACTTAATTCGTTTAATTGCCGCGGACTTAGTTGAATTTGATTGGTTAGACGGTTTCGATATCGAATGTCGTAATGAAGAGTCTATCCATCAACATGATGCTTTCGCTAAATTAAAGTATCGCAAATAATATCATATGATTAATTCAAACGCGTAACAGTAGTTGCGCGTTTTTATTATACCTTCTAGAGTTGTATATCTCTTTTATAAATCTTCTCATTTGATGTGCCTGAGTCATAAATCAATTTCCTAAACTCTACAATGATATATTGGTCGTAGTTGACTGAATAACTACTACCATTATAAATATCAAAACTTGTTGTTTTATAAATAAACACATCTTCCAGTTAAAAGAAGTAATTAAATATTATGTGATATAATTATAAAAAATAGATATAAGTGGTGTTGTAAATGAATTATTTTGTAGGTAATAGTTTAGGTGTTAATTTAACTGGGATAGAGAAAGCAATTATTAATCGTTTAAATTTATTTAAAGAAATGGGAAGACCAGCGCAATGTGTATTTCTGTCATGGAATAGATATTTATATAGAAATGCCCAAAATTATATTACTAGTTCTGACTATATTAATATGTATGATTTCTTCCAAGAAGCAACATATTTAGAACGCAATGAACCATTTGACTGGTTGTCGTATTGGACTGATGAATGTCATTATACTTTAAAACATGTTGAAAATAGTCATGACTTTAGAATATATGATCAAGAGCGTTTCTTAATGTATGCCCATTTTCAAGATCCTAAATATCGTATATTAGATTATGTGAATCATTTTGATAGTCAAAGACGAAAAGTAAAACGTGATTTTTATGATGTGCGTGGCTTTTTAAGTTGTAGTAGGATTCTTGTTGATAAACAACAAACATTATGTGAATTTTTCTATAATCCAGAAGGTGACACAAAATTAGAAAAGTATTTTTCTTACAAAGATGGCAAACCAGAAGTACAAAAAATTATTGTTTACTATGCTAACAAACAATATTTCTTTAATAATGAAACGGAATTAGGCGCATTTTTCATTAAACAACTATATCAACATGGGGATTTATTTTTCAGTGACCGTAATGTGTACACAGCACCTATTTTCAACTTAACGCCTGAGTCAATCCCAGTAGTAGCTGTGCTTCACAGTACACACATTAAAAATATTGATGCATTAGATTCATCGCCATTTAAAAATGTATATAAAGCGATGTTTGAAAATTTATCTCGATATCGTGCAATTATCGTTTCTACTGAGCAGCAAAAATTAGATGTTGAAAAACGTATTAACCGTACTATTCCAGTTGTTAATATTCCTGTCGGCTATAGTGAAACAATTGATACACCAGTCCAAACATTAGATCAGCGCAGTGTTAAATTAATTTCCGTTGCTCGTTATTCACCTGAAAAACAATTACATCAACAAATTGAATTAATTAAACGCTTAGTATCGTATGTCCCAAAAATAGAGCTTCATATGTATGGTTTTGGTTCTGAAAGTAAAAAATTAAATGAATTGATACAAAAATATGGATTGGAAAATCATGTTTACTTACGCGGCTTTTTAAGCAATCTAGACCAAGAATATAGCGATGCCTATTTGAGTTTAATAACAAGTAACATGGAAGGTTTCTCTTTAGCGCTACTTGAATCTTTAGCACATGGTGTTCCAGTTATTAGTTATGATATTAAATATGGACCTAACGAATTAATTACGCCTGATTTCAATGGTTATTTAATTACTAAAAATGATGAAGATGCCCTATTTGATAAAGTAAAATATGTGATTGATCATCCTGAAGTACAGCAACGACTGTCAAAAGGTAGTTTGGCAAAAGCGCAACAATATAGTAAAGCGTCGTTAATTAAACAATGGGACCAATTTGTTCGTCTTATATAAATGTACTTCACCTTTATTTTTATAAAAAAAAAGCGTTTTCCTATGTCATTTAACTAAACATGTAAGTTCGTATGAACGTTGTTTGTTAAATAGATGATTCTAGGAAAATGCTTTTTTCTTTTGACTTAGTTTAAAATATTTTGCCACTTTGTACTGATAGTAGTTGCATTGTACTGTTGTGCAGATTCTATGCTATTAATCGAAAACTGTTGCAATTTTTGAGTATTATTTAGTAATTGGTCGACCTTTTCAACCATTTGATTGATGTCACCTTGAGGTACTAAATAGCCATTAAATCCATCTTGAATCAGTTCTGATGGACCATAATCTACATCATAACTGATCACTGGTGTACCTACTGAAAGCGACTCTAAAATTGCTAAGCCAAAACCTTCCATTTTACTTGTCGATAACATCAGTTCTGCTTTAGCAATCTCTTCATTAATATGCGTCTTAAAACCATGAAATTTTACATGTTCCGATAAATGATAATCTTCTACAAGTTGTCGATATTCTGACAAACCATTTCCATGTCCATAAATATTTAATTGAATATTGGGATGTTTTGTTACTAATTGCTTGATCACTTCAACTTGATGTTTAATTTGTTTATTTTCAACGAGGCGAGCAATTGATATGATATGATTTTTCTCCTTTTGATTGATGTCAAATTGATACTTTAAATTTGCCACGTAGCCAACCGGAATATTGATAACTGGTATTTTATTTTCAATATATTGTGAAATATCTTGGCATTGCTGTTCTGTTGATACAACAATCGCTTTATAACGTGTTAAATTATTAAACACTGTTTTATAAAAACTTTTTATACCATTACCGGTGTCGGCTAAATGTGTACTGTGGAGCACAACAATAACTGGAATACTTTGATTTAATCCCGCTATAACATTTCCTAATTCATGAGGACGATCTAATATGATTTGATCATTATTTTTACATAATTGATGGAGAAAATATTGAACTAATTCATCTTCTGTATCAAAAAATTGTTGATGCTGATCTTCATTTAAGATAACCTTTGTGAGCGTGTTTTTCCCTTTTATATCGTCGAAATATTTTTGGATGACGATTTCCCCATTAGGTGTATAGTAATTTTCGAGTACAATCCGTTGTCCTTCACCTAAAATTCGAGAACAACTTAAAAAGCCTCTTCCATCATACAATTCGCGTTTTACTTTTCTTCTTTTATGATCAAAATAATTCACATAGTTTAAATGATGATACTGTTTATCTAAAAAATGTGCATACATTACAAATTGCTCTTCATCATATATTCTGACATCATTTGAATTTTCCACAAATTTCAATGTGTACCTACATGACTTTTCCCAATACTGTATCCAGTTAACTTGCTTTGTCTTTTTATAATTGATTGCTTTTTGAAAATAGTCATACATTGTAAATACATCATTTTCAATCTGATGTTGCTTCGCATATGTGTATGAATAAGGATTCCATTTAACATATACACATTTTGAAGATATGCCGTGTTGTTTGAACAACTTCAATCTATTTATTTGCGCTTTTTCTACACCTGTAATTTTACTTTCTAAAATTGTTCCTAAAATGTAATTCATATTATCGCCTCATATAAGTTTTATTCCGTATCTTTATTGTTTATTTTATATGAAAAATACATCTATTGCATGTGTAATTATAAAAAAACCAGGCCACAAGGACCTGGGTCATATTGTATTATTTGTTTTGTTTTTTGCGACGACCGAATAACAATAATGAACCTAATGCTGCAAATAATCCACCAAATAACGTTGCGTTATTTGAGCCGTTATTTTCACTACCTGTTTCTGGTAATGCTTTTGCTTTATTGTGATGGTCTTTAGTAGTACTCATTGGTTTAACAGGTGTATGTTTTCCTGCATCCGAGTCCGAATCGCTATCTGAGTCTGAGTCGCTGTCCGAATCTGAGTCGCTATCTGAGTCTGAGTCGCTGTCCGAATCTGAGTCGCTGTCTGAATCTGAGTCGCTATCTGAGTCTGAATCACTGTCCGAATCTGAGTCGCTATCTGAGTCTGAGTCGCTATCTGAATCTGAATCGCTGTCTGAGTCTGAGTCACTGTCTGAGTCTGAGTCGCTATCTGAGTCTGAGTCACTGTCTGAATCTGAGTCGCTATCTGAGTCTGAATCGCTGTCTGAATCTGAGTCGCTATCTGAGTCTGAATCGCTATCTGAGTCTGAATCGCTGTCTGAGTCTGAATCACTGTCTGATGTATCTTCTTCGAAGTATCCGTTATCAAGTGTGAAATCATCATGATCCGTAATTGTTACGTCAACTTCGCCACCATCTGCATCTTTATCATCTTCAGTTGTATTTGTAACTGTTTGTGTTAAGCCAGCAGGCTTTTCAAAAATAACTTTGTATTTACCGCTATCTAAATTATCGAAACGATATTTACCATTTTCATCTGTTTTAGTTGTTCCAATTACTTCGCCTTTTTCGTTTTGCAATGTAACTGTCACATCTTTAATACCTTTTTCAGTTGAGTCTTGTTTGCCGTCTTTGTTACTGTCGTACCAAACATAATCACCTAAACTGTATTTTGGTGTTTTATAGAAACCACTGTCTAATGTCATATTATCTGCATCTTTAATGACACCTGTTGTTGTTAAACCATTAGAATCTTTATCTTCAGCTGTAGTATTTTTAACCGTTGGCGTGTAACCTGCTGGTGTTTCAAATTCTACTGTATAGTTACCATTATCTAAATCTGTAAATTTATATTTACCCGAGGCATCAGTAGTAGTTGTACCAATAACTTTTCCAGTACTATCTTTCAATGTAACCTTGACATCTTTGATACCAGGTTCATTAGCATCTTGGATACCATCTTTATTTGTATCTTCCCATACATAGTCACCAAGATTATATTTAGGTTCTTTATAAAAACCAGTGTCTAAAGACATATCATCTTTACCATTAATTTTAACAGTTACAGAACTACCATTTGAGTCTTTTTCACCATCAGTTGTTCCATTTTCTTTTGTTGGAAGGTATCCAGCTGGCGTTTCGAATTTAACTGTATAAGTTTCTCCGTCTTTCAAACCACCGAATTCATAATGACCATTCGCATCTGTTCTTACTGATTTTGTAGTACCGTCCGGGTAAGTTAATGTAACTAAAACGTTTGCCATTGGCTTTTCTTTTGAATCTGTACCTTGAACACCGTCTTTATCAACGTCTTCCCATACATAGTCACCAATTTTGTATAACTTTTCTTCAGGTTTAACAGTACCGTCACCACCGCCAGAGTCATTAGAAGTTACGATGAAGTTTGAATATCCTGCATAATTATAATAACCATATTTATCAGTTGTTCTCATACTAGTACCTTGGGCAATATCTAGTTCGCCATCTGATGTAGGTGTATATTTACTAACAACTTTGATAATATAGGCTGAATTAATATCACCAAAATCCAATGTTGCTACATTATTACTAAATGATTTTTTATTATCAAATTGACTTGTTACATCTTCGTATTGACTAAAATCATAGATTCTATTACTTTGAGGCAATTGTTGATCAGAGTTAACTTTATAAACCTTTATTTCTGTATTTTGGTCAATAATGGTACTACCATTTCCTAGTTTAATATTTCCATAATCATCTACTTGACTACCAGCTATATCAACTTTAGTGTTGGTTGCTGATTTTTTCAATGGGTTAACATAAATTTGTTGTTCAATAGTTTGCTTATCTTCATCTAATTTTGTAAAGATAGATTGAATGTTTGAATCACCATGGACCATTGGATCTTGATAATCAACAGTGACATTTTGGCTTGTTTCTTTACCTGCTGTAGCAAATGTTAAATTCAAACTTGTCTCATTTGGAACTGTTTTTTTATCAATATACGAATATAGAGTTAAGCGTGATTTTATATCTTCATATTTATCTACATAGTCTGTAAATGTATATGTGATTTGCTTAGTTGCTTTATCAAATGTTCCTTTAGCAATGACCTCTCCTGATGGATCAGTAATATCGATAGGATCATTTTTATCTGTTAAATCCGAAGGAATTACATTCTTATCATAATTAATCGTCATTGTATCGCCTTTTTTGACTTTATTGTCAATTGTAAACTCTGTATCATATTCAATATCTTTACCGTCATGCGCTGCTGCCACATTATCTTTACCATCGCCAACTTTGATTGTTTGCTTCGTCACTTTAATTAAATCATTTACATTGTTTGAAGCAACTGCTGCTGGTTGTGCAACTGCAAAGCGCATTTTTGCGTTTACACGTTTTGGTGCAACACTTGTTGGAGCTGTAGCAACTGGTTTAGTTGAATGATCTGTATTGCTATCATTTCTAACCAATTCTTTTAATTTCTCAGGATTATTTTTAAGTTCTTCTTTTGACACATTTACTGGTTCTTTTGGATTAGTTGCATCTGTAACTTGATTGTCTACTTTTGAAGGCGTTGGTTGCGGTTGTGAATTTTCAATATTTGTAGATTCTTGAGGTGTAGTTGGTTTTGTTTGAATTTCACTTGTAGATGGTTTTGTAGTTACATCGTTATTTGTATTATTTGGTGCTTTCTTCTCTTCTAAAATAACAGATGTATCTTCTGTCGCGGTTTTATCAGTTGAAGGTTTAACATTTTCTTTTTCAATGTTTTGAGGCTTAGTTTCAGTTGTAGCTGTAACGTTATTTTGCTGTTGTTGAGTACTTGATGTAGTTGATTCTTCTTTAGCTTCTGGTTGTGAATCAGTATTTGTTTCTTTCTTAATTGGATTTGTTGAATCATTTTCTGTTGTCGAATTATTTTCAGCTTCTGACACTACTTCTTTATTATCACTAGTCGTTGCATCATCTTGTTTTGCATTTTCTGTACTAGTGTTTTCAGCAGCTTTAGCTTCTTGGTTCCCTAGACCAAAAATCAATGTCGTACCTACTAAAATCGATGCAGTTCCTACAGTATACTTTCTAATCGAAAATTTGTTTAAGCGATTTGAAATCATACCCTTTTTTGTTATTGCCTTTTTATTATCCCTGTTAATCATATAAATCTCCTTTAAAATATCAATATTTGCAAAAAATTAATATTTTTACATATAAAAATTTGTATTCCCATCGTAATACATTTTTAGATAAAGCACAATACTTTAAATAAATTTATTTATCTAAGACTGTTATTTTACACTTTGGTTTGAATAAATTAATTCTAGTAATTTTTAATTATTCGTTTGTTTTTTATATCAATTGTTTTAAATGGTTTGATACTGTGTTTAATTGCTTTTCTTATTCGTTTGTACTTTTAATGTAAAGATGAATTAAATTTATGTTGATTTATGTTATATTTTTTAAAAAATTGCACTATTTAATCTCAAACATAAGATACATTTCATAAATTTTGAAATAAAAAACCAGGCCTCACGGACCTGGTATAAGCTGTATTATTTATTTTGTTTTTTACGACGACCGAATAACAATAATGATCCTAATGCTGCGAATAATCCGCCAAATAACGTTGCGTTATTTGAGCCGCTATTTTCATTACCTGTTTCTGGTAATGCTTTTGCTTTATTGTGATGGTCTTTAGTAGTACTCATTGGTTTAACAGGTGTGTGCTTACCTGCATCTGAGTCTGAATCACTGTCTGAATCTGAGTCGCTATCTGAGTCTGAGTCGCTATCTGAATCTGAATCACTGTCTGAGTCTGAGTCGCTGTCCGAATCTGAGTCGCTGTCTGAATCTGAATCGCTATCTGAGTCTGAGTCTGAATCGCTATCTGAATCTGAGTCTGAATCGCTATCTGAGTCTGAGTCGCTGTCTGAATCTGAATCACTGTCTGAATCTGAATCGCTGTCTGAATCTGAGTCGCTATCTGAGTCTGAGTCGCTATCTGAGTCTGAATCGCTGTCTGAGTCTGAGTCGCTATCTGAGTCTGAATCGCTGTCCGAATCTGAGTCGCTATCTGAGTCTGAGTCGCTGTCTGAATCTGAATCGCTGTCTGAGTCTGAATCGCTATCTGAATCTGAATCGCTATCTGAGTCTGAGTCGCTATC